>NZ_BAAADJ010000024.1 GCF_039522365.1 Bacillus carboniphilus
TCCTGAGCCAGGATCAAACTCTCCATAAAAGAAAGATTTGAATAGCTCATAAAATAAAAATTGAATTAACGTTGACGTTTTTCTTTGTTCAGTTTTCAAGGAACACGGTTACTGATTCTAAATCTTATAAAGATTTTTATCAATGATAACCTTCATACTCCTTTCGACTTAATTCCCGACGAAGAAGTAATGTTTTTTTAGTTTCGCTCAACAGCGACTTTTATAATTTATCATCATTCAAGACGAAAGTCAACGCTTTTTCTCTACTTTTTTATACAACCATTATATCCCAAATGTTGACTTGTATAAAAAAATGCATGTAGGTATCTAACCCACATGCATTGGCCATCATCTTTCTAAATCTTAATGTATAATTTTATCAATAAAATATTTACGATTATTCCTTAAATCCAATAATTGTTCGGACTTTTTAATTTTAATGATTGGCCGCAGAGGAGCTTTAGAATCAACAAACATGACATCCCCAATTGAACCATCGTTTAGTTTAACGGTAGAACCTAATGAGAAACCAGCTACATATCGTACCAGGTTTTGAACAATTTCTAAATCAAACTTTCCAAAACTATCTTCTATCATGTTCTCCACAACCTTAAAAGGAGATAATGAGATAAAGTTGCCTTCTCCACTACACATTTCATGGTAATACGCAGCGATGGATATCACTCGTGAAAATTTGTGTATCCGATTAGCTGACTCTCTTTGAGGGTAACCTGACCCATCTAATCTTTCATGATGTTGAAGGATAGCTAGTTTAGTTGCATCCTTAATCGACGGTATGTTTTGAATTAACTTATAACTGTAGAGAGGATGTTTTTTAATTTCTTCTTTTTCTTCAAATGTATTTTTTCCTAGTTTCTTAAGCACTTTTTGATCGACCCTAGCTAACCCACAATCGGCTAGAATGCCCGCAATTGCTATTTGTGCTGCTTCTCCTGCTGGCAAGTTGCTTTTTATTGCTAAGAAACCACTGATAAGCCCAGTAGCTACACTGTGATGATATAAATAATCTTGTTTCTTTGCATATCTATGAATCATAACAAGTTCTTCAGGCTTTTTGGTGAAGGAAATAAATAATGGAATTATACAGTCCCTTATTTTCAAGATATCAATTGGTGACCCAGCTTGCCAACTTTTGAACTCATTTTTATACAAGTCAACTGCACTCATGTATTGAGTATAGAAGCTTGTCTTTTCACTAGATATAGATGTTTCCTCTCCTATACCCTCATTCGGGAAAGGATCTCCGTTTTCTAGTAATTTCTCTACCTCAACCTCATCAATTAAAAATGCTTCTAGCACTTCTAATACTTCTTGGTTTACTACAGTTCTCTTTAACACTATTGGATGATTAGATTTGCTATAAACATCTTTATTTATAATACATCCTTCTATTAAGTCATACACTTTAACTTTCATACTCCACCTCTTGTATGAAAATTTCTTTTTATTCTATTATAGCTTGTTTCTTATGCCTTTTTTGTAAAATTTATCATTTTGTTAATATTTATTTTTTATTGGCCATTAGTTCATGTGTTCAAATAAATATGAACTTACGAACAATGTATTATTATTTAATAGCTACTTCTCAAATACTGTCTACTTTCCAACGATAAGATTTATAAAAAAAATTGACCCAAAAGTTTTCACTTTTGGATCAACGAATTTTTTAAGACTCCATCGTATCATTTGATTCTTCTAATGAATCCTCTTGTACTTCTTCATCTTCTTTTATTTCCTCTTTCTCGACCTTAGCAACGGTTGCTACATAATCCTGATGTTCCTCACCAATTCTAATTAATCGAACACCTTGTGTATTACGTCCCATAGTAGAGATGTCTTCTGTAGCCATTCGGATGAGTACTCCATTGGCTGTAATAATCATAAGATCTTCTTCACCTGTAACAGCCTTCATGCTTACAAGATTTCCATTTTTCTCAGTAATGTTACAGGTTTTTATACCTTTTCCGCCTCGCCCTTGAATTCGATATTCTTCGGCTGGCGTTCTTTTTCCATAACCATTTTTCGTTACAATTAGTATTTCGGAATTTTCATCTAATATTTCCATTCCAACCACTTCATCATCTTCATCAAGCGTTATCCCTTTTACACCCGTAGCGGTTCTTCCCATGGAACGTACATCTGTCTCAGGGAATCGAATAAGCATTCCCTTTTGAGTACCAATGATGATTTCTCTAGATCCATCTGTAAGTCGAACAGATATTAGTTCATCATTTTCACGTAGTGACACGGCAATTAACCCTGATGTTCGAATGTTCCCAAAGGAAGACAATGGAGATCGTTTAGATATTCCATGTTTGGTTGTAAAGAATAGGTACCAATCATCCACAAATTCCTGAACTGGAATGATAGCATTCACCCATTCATCTTTATCTACCTCTAATAAGTTAATGATCGGGAGTCCCTTTGCTGTTCGACTGTATTCAGGAATCTCGTATCCTTTCGAACGATAAACCTTCCCTTTATTCGTGAAGAAAAGAATCGTATCGTGAGTAGAGGTTGTCAACAGATGTTCTACAAAGTCGTCATCGTTGGTACCCATTCCTTGGACGCCTCGTCCACCACGTTTTTGTGAGCGGTATGTTGAAATTGGTAGACGTTTGATATAACCGTTGTGTGTTAACGTTATAACGATGTTTTCTCTTGGAATGAGGTCCTCATCTTCGATACTTTCAACGCCACCAATTGTGATTTCAGTACGTCTTTTATCATTAAATCGTTCTTTAATTTCTAAAAGTTCTTCACGAATAATTTCTAATACCTTTTCATCATCAGCTAAGATTGCTTTTAACTCAGCAATTAACTTGATTAACTCACTATATTCTTCTTCAATTTTATTTCTCTCGAGACCTGTTAATCGCTGAAGTCGCATATCTAGAATGGCTTGAGCTTGCTTTTCTGAAAGGTTGAATTGGCTCATCAATCCTTCACGAGCAATATCTGTCGTTTCAGATGCTCTAATCAGCGCAATAATCTCATCGATATGGTCAAGGGCTATACGTAGACCTTCTAGGATATGTGCTCTTGCTTCAGCCTTTTTTAAATCAAATTCTGTTCTTCTGCGAATAACAACTTTTTGATGTTCAATATAATGACTCAAGGCTTGTTTCAAGTTTAATACTTTTGGTTGCCCGTCAACGAGAGCAAGCATGTTTATACCAAAGCTTGTTTGCAGAGCTGTTTGCTTGTATAGATTGTTTAAGAGAACATTGGCATTTGCATCTTTTCTGACTTCAATCACGATACGCATCCCATTACGATCGGATTCATCACGTAAATCTGTGATCCCTTCTATCTTTTTGTCACGCGCAAGTTCCGCAATTTTTTCAATTAGTTTTGCTTTATTTACCTGATAAGGTATTTCATTCACAATGATGGTTTGTTTACCATTTGCTTTTTCTTCTATTTCAACTTTTGCTCTTAAAGTAATAGATCCTTTTCCTGTTTCATAAGCTTTGCGAATTCCGCTTCTTCCTAGGATTAGACCAGCTGTTGGGAAATCTGGTCCAGGTATGTAATCCATTAACTCTTGAATCGTTATATCAGGATCTTTACTTAGTGCAAGTACACCATCAATGACTTCTCCAAGCTGATGGGGAGGAATATTGGTTGCCATCCCAACAGCAATACCAGATGTACCATTTACTAAAAGGTTTGGAAAACGGGCTGGTAAGACAGCTGGTTCTCTTTCCGATCCATCATAGTTGTCTTTATAATCAATGGTATCTTTATGGATATCGCGGAGTAATTCCATTGAAATTTTAGACATTCTTGCTTCTGTGTAACGCATTGCGGCTGCAGAGTCACCATCTACAGATCCAAAGTTTCCGTGTCCTTCTACCAGCATATAGCGATAGTTAAAATCTTGTGCCATACGAACCATTGTGTCATAAACGGCAGAATCCCCATGTGGATGATACTTACCGATTACTTCACCCACAATACGAGCAGATTTCTTAAATGGCTTATCAGCTCTCATACCTAAATCATGCATCGCATATAAAATACGACGATGTACTGGTTTTAATCCATCTCTTACATCTGGAAGCGCACGAGAGACGATAACACTCATTGCATAATCAAGAAAAGAAGAACGCATTTCTTGGCTAATATTTATTTCCATTACGTTCGATCTTGGCGTTTCAGCCATAAGGAAAACCTCCTTAAGTCATGCCTTTTAGGTCATAGACGTTGTTGGTTAAAAACTAACTAAAGCAGGATAGCAACTTAAGTCTATCCTGCCATTACGAACAGAGCCTTATATTCCAAACCTTTTTCTTGGAATAGCTCTCCCGCTTTACAAAATTAAATATCTAAATTCTTAACATAAACAGCATTTTCTTCAATGAACTGACGTCTTGGTTCAACACGGTCACCCATTAGAATCTCAAATGTTTCATCCGCTTCAATGGCGTCCTGTAGGCTCACTTGTAAAAGTGTACGATTTTCTGGATCCATTGTCGTTTCCCATAGTTGCTCAGGGTTCATTTCTCCAAGACCTTTATAGCGCTGGATATCGGCTTTTGTATTCTCAGGTAGTCCAGCCATAAATTGATTAAGCTGTTTATCGCTATACACATAATCCACTTGTTTACCTTGTTCGATTTTATAAAGTGGTGGTTGTGCTATATAAATATATCCCGCTTCAATAATCTGTCTCATATAACGATAGAAGAAGGTTAAAATAAGAGTTCGAATATGTGCTCCATCTACGTCAGCATCAGTCATAATTACGATTTTATGATAACGTGCCTTGGTAATATCGAAATCCTCACCAATTCCCGTCCCTAAAGCCGTAATAATAGTTCTAATCTCATTATTAGATAAAATTTTATCCAATCGAGCCTTTTCCACGTTTATAATCTTTCCACGCAAAGGAAGAATAGCTTGGAAATGACGGTCTCGACCTTGCTTAGCAGATCCACCGGCAGAATCACCCTCTACCACATAAAGTTCACTTATAGAAGGGTCTTTAGAGGAACAATCCGCTAATTTACCTGGAAGACTTGAAATCTCTAAAGCACTTTTTCTTCTTGTTAATTCTCTTGCTTTTTTGGCAGCTAAACGAGCACGTGATGCCATGAGTCCCTTATCTACAATTTTCCGGGCAATTGAAGGGTTTTCTAACAAGAATTTCTCGAATCCTTCTGAGAATAGTGCATCTGTAACTGTTCTCACTTCAGAATTTCCTAGCTTTGTCTTGGTTTGTCCTTCAAATTGTGGGTCTGGGTGTTTGATAGAAACAATAGCCGTTAGTCCCTCACGAACATCTTCACCTGTAAGATTCGCATCTTGGTCTTTAAACAGATTATTTTTCCGAGCATAGTCGTTAATAACTCTTGTTAGAGCTGTTTTAAATCCTGACTCATGTGTTCCACCTTCATAGGTGTGAATATTATTGGCAAAAGAGTATATATTACTTGTAAAACTGTCATTATATTGGAGTGAAATTTCTGCGGAAATACCTTCTTTTTCACCTTCCATGTAAATAGGCTCTTCATGAAGTACTTCCCTTGAACGGTTTAAATGCTCAACGTAGGATTTAATTCCACCCTCGTAAAGATATTCATTCTTTTTATCATTTCGCTTGTCTTCGATGGTGATTTTTATACCACGATTCAAGAAAGCTAGCTCTCGAATACGATTCGCTAAAGTTTCAAAGTCATACTCAAGGGTTTCTGTGAAAATTTCTGGGTCAGGCTTAAAGTGAGTAATCGTTCCTGTTTGATCGGTTTCACCAATTACTTTTAAATCCTCTGCCGGAACTCCACGGTGATATTGCTGGTAATATACTTTTCCATCTCTATGGACCGTTACATCTAACGTAGTAGATAAGGCATTTACAACAGATGCACCTACACCATGTAATCCACCAGAAACTTTATAACCTCCACCACCAAACTTTCCGCCTGCATGAAGTACGGTCATGATAACTTCTACAGCTGGTCTTCCCATTTTTTCATGAATCCCAACTGGAATACCACGGCCATTATCCGTTACCGTAATACTATTGTCTTCCTCGATGATGACATTGATTTCATCACAATATCCAGCTAAGGCTTCATCAATACTATTATCGACGATTTCCCAAACAAGGTGGTGAAGACCTTTTCCACTGGTTGATCCGATGTACATCCCAGGTCTTTTACGAACTGCCTCAAGACCTTCTAATACCTGTATCTGATTTTCATCATACGCTTGTTCCTGTAGCTTATTTGGATCCATTGCCACAATAACCACCTGCTCTTTCTTTCCGTTCGTACCTTCTCAATTGAAAAATACATGCTACAAGCTTTTTAATCGACATCTCTTTTTCAATGTTTGTGATGAGAAAGGAGATTGATATATATAATCTTTCGTAACAACAAAGGATTTAATGACGCCCTTCCCCAGCTTGTACATTTTGTCATCGTTGTTACTTAAAAACTCTGAAATACACTCTTTAGAAGATTCATCAATAATGGTGATGACATCATCAGTTCGAACTACTATATTTTCACCAACATGTAAGTACATACGTTCACCTCTAAGCTCTTTTAGATAAAGTGCCTGATTCCACGTACCAAACTGTTGCATCATCTAAAACTTGGTGATCAATACCTTCTGTACTTGTCGTCGTTACAAAGGTTTGAACCTTCCCTTGGATCGTGTTTAAAAGATGAGACTGTCTATAATCATCTAGTTCAGATAGAACATCATCTAATAGTAAAATGGGATACTCTCCAATTTCCTTATGAATGAGTTCTATTTCTGCTAGCTTTACAGATAATGCTGTTGTTCGTTGTTGACCTTGGGAACCAAATGTTTGCACATCTCGGTCATTGACAAAAAAAGCTAAGTCATCACGATGTGGTCCTGCTAAGGTAACACCTCGTTCCCATTCTCTAGTTTTTATTTTAGCAAATTTTTCTTGTAAACCATCTACTATTTTCGACAATTCTTCTTCTTCTGATACATTGACCGAAGGGCGATACTTAAGTGCAAGGACTTCCTTCCCTCTTGATATCCCTGAATGGATAGGTCGTGCCCAACTTTCTAGTAACTGTATAAACTCAAAGCGTTTTTGGATAATCTGAGCTGCAAAGTTTATGAGTTGCTCTGTATAAACCTCCAGCATGATTTCATCCTTAACCTTTGCACTTCTTTGCATCTTCAAGAACTGATTACGTTGGAAAAGTGCCTTTTGATACTGACTTAGTGTATGTAAATATATAGGTGAGACCTGTCCAATTTCCATATCAATAAATCTTCTTCGAATCTGTGGGCTTCCTTTTACAATATTCAAGTCCTCTGGTGCAAACATGACAACGTTCATATGTCCGACATACTGACTTAATTTAGATTGTTCAATATGATTAACTTTAGCCTTTTTACCTTTATTTGAAATGACAAGTTTCATAGGTAATGAACCATGTCGTTTTTCTACACTACCTTCTATTTTAGCATATTCTTCTTCCCAACGAATTAATTCTTTATCTTGGGAAGTACGATGGGATTTTGCCATAGCTAATACATAGATAGACTCCATAACATTGGTTTTACCCTGAGCATTTTCACCTTTAATCACATGAATCTTTTCATCGAAGCTTGCCTCGAGATGTTCGTAATTGCGATAATTTTTCAAGCTTAGTTCTTTTATATACATCCCCGGGACTTCCTTTATTCTAAAATTTCGTATTGGCCGACTCCGGGAATATGAAGTTGATCTCCCGCTTTTAACTTTTTCCCTCGACGTTGCTCTAATTCCCCGTTTACGTAAACTTCATGTTCACTTAGAAACCACTTTGCCAAGCCTCCTGAACTAATCAGGTCTAGCATTTTTAACACTTGTCCTAATGTAACATACTCCGTATCAATCTTAATTGATTCCAATTTCATCGCCCCTTTAATTGGCTGTTTGAATATCTCTATTTTACAAAATAAAATTGGATAAAACAAAAGGAGCTAACCCATCACCATTCTTGGTATGCTGGGTCAGCCCCGAACATTAAAATGTTCTTACAGGTAAAATGAGTTGTAAAATAAAGTCATTATCTAAAGAACGAATGACAAATGGCCTCATGGCACCAGTAAAACTTATACGTATATCAGTTGAATCAATAGCTTTTAATGCATCCATTAAATACTTTCCGCTAAAGGAAATCTTTAATTCTTCTCCAGTTATAGATTGGGTTTGTACTTTTTCCACAACGCGACCTATCTCTGGTGAGTCCGAGGATATTTCAACAGCTTCTTCCTCAATGGTTGAGAATTTCACCACATTATTTCTACCTTCACGAGCAAGTAGACTTGCACGGTCAATTGCTTGTAAGAATTCCTTCGCATTCATAACGACTTCTGTTTTGCTTTCAGCCGGAATCAGTCTAGACGTATCAGGATAATTTCCTTCTAACAAACGTGAATAGAATGATAAATTCTCTGTTCTAAAAAGAATTTGGTTTTGAGTTAATACCATTTCAATTGGTTCTTGGCTATCGTCTAAGATTTTGTTTAATTCATTCAAACTTTTTCCTGGGACAACAACATTATGCGTATGCGAATGGTTGTTATCTAGGGGTGCTTTTCGCCATGCTAAACGGTGACTATCTGTTGCAACGAATGTTAATTCATTGTTTTCAATCTTCCAATGAACACCTGTTAGTATCGGTCTAGTTTCGGATGTTGAAACAGCAAATACTGTTTGACGGATCATTGTTTTTAATAAGTCAATTGGTAAGGTGAATACTTCTTCCTCTTCAATTTGAGGTAATCTTGGATATTCATCAGCATCTAATCCGTTAATGGAGAATTCAGCATTTCCGGACTTAATAAATGTTTGAAGGTTTTCTCTTACCTCAATCATGACAGTATCTTCTGGGAGTTTTCGAATTATATCGTTAAAAAACCTTGCTTGTAATACAATACTACCTGTTTTTTCTACCTCAGCTAGTACTTTATCATCTTCAACAGTAGGAATGATGGTTTCAATTGAAATATCAGAATCACTACCTGTTAAGGTAACTCCTTCATCATTAACAAGTAGCTTTACACCAGTCAAAATGGGAATAGTAGTTCTTGAAGAAACAGCTTTCATTACATCTTGTAAACTTTCGACAAGTCGATCCCTTTGAATCGTAAATTTCATGATTCGATCCTCCGTTTTCTGAATCTCTATTTTCTCTATTTTTTTTTCAGATTTATCTTCTTTCTATCATCGCACATTTTTGGGCAGAGTTAAATTCCTTCAGCCCAAAATCTATACGTTTATATTTATTATTTTTTTATTAAAAAGACAGTAATAATAGTAATAAGGGCTGTGAATTTGTGGATAAGTCTATGAAACGAAAGGAAACACAGCCTATCCACATGTGGACAGACTGTGTGTAAGCATGGCCTAGTTATTCACAATACACACAGCTACACTTTTAGTAGCTCTTTAATTTGTTTTAACTGCTTCTGTAATTGTGAGTCAGTATCTAGCAGTTTGGAAATCTTTTCATGAGCATGTATAACAGTTGTATGATCTCTACCACCAAATTCCTCACCAATCTTTGGTAGGGAGAAATCCGTAAGCTCTCTAGACAAGTACATAGCTATTTGTCTAGGAAATGCTACAGACTTAGTTCTTTTTTTCGCTTTAAAATCCTCTAACTTTACATTATATTGATCTCCAACGATTCGCTGAATATCAAGAATGGTTATGGCTTTTGGTTTCGAACTAGGAATAATATCTTTTAAGGCTTCAGCTGCTAAATCAGCATTAATATCTTTATTGATTAGGGATGAATACGCTACAACTCTTATAAGTGCTCCTTCTAATTCACGAATGTTGGAATCAATTTGATTCGCGATATAAAGCATAACTTCATTCGGAATATCAAGGCCTTCAGCTTTTGCCTTTTTCCGTAAGATAGCTATTCTCGTTTCAAGGTCAGGTGGGGTAATGTCTGTTATTAGACCCCATTCAAACCGTGAACGTAAACGCTCCTCTAAAGTAGGAATTTCCTTCGGTGGACGATCACTTGAGATAATAATTTGCTTACTTTCTTCATGAAGAGTATTAAAAGTATGGAAGAATTCTTCTTGTGTCGATTCTTTCCCAGCCAAAAATTGAATATCATCAATTAACAAAACATCTACGTTGCGATATTTATTACGAAAATCCACTGCTTTATTATCGCGAATGGAGTTAATGAATTCGTTAGTAAATTTCTCTGAAGACAGATAAACCACTTTCGCCTTAGGGTTATGTTCAATGACATAGTGTCCAATGGAATGCATCAAGTGGGTTTTCCCTAGTCCAACTCCTCCATAGATAAATAGGGGGTTGTATGCTTTTGCTGGTGCTTCCGCAACTGCAAGCGATGCAGCATGAGCGAAACGGTTCCCAGATCCAATTACAAACGTATCGAATGTATATTTAGGGTTTAACATATGTTGTGGAAGATCGACAGGCTCATCATTTACTTCCACTTTTTTTGGAGGTAAATTGACTTCAATATCATCCTCTTGTTTACTTTGCGGAATGATGAATTTAACCTCAAGTTCTTCTCCAATTAGATCCAATAGAACAGTTGATATTAATTGACTGTAATGTCCTTCAAGCCAGTCGCGGGCAAACTCATTTGGCGCCACAATTACGAGGGTGTCATCCTTTAACGCATGAGCTTTAGTAGATTTTAGCCACGTTTCGAAGCTTGGCTTACTTATTTTCTTTTGAATCTTTCCAAGTGCCTGGTCCCATAGATCATCTATATTTTTCAAATTGAACCCTCCTTTGCCCGCAAATTTTTCTTTATACTTACGGTTTTATGTAAAGAGCATTGGTCTCTTTACCTTACACAAATCTAGGAATCTTTTAATAAAGCTAGAAAATGGCCTCAGAGAGAATACAAATTGTATTGGACTCTGAAGCCTATTCCTATTACTAAGTATCACAATAATAAAAATAAGTGCTGAATGAAATGTGGATAAAAATATAATAAGGAAGAAAATCAACTTTTCGACAATTATCACCGTCTGTGGACAAGTTTTATTCACTGGCTGGGGAAAACTATCCACAAGTTATTCACAGTTTGTGGATAACCGAATAATCCACAATCCCTTTTCCTCAAGTAAAACAAGAATATCATATCAAATTGTTCTTGTCTCCGCAATGAGTTTATGAAATTATCCACAAGAAAAACAGTCTGTGTGTATCTTTTTTCCACACTTTCATAATTTGTGAAAAACTTGTCGAAAACTTGTGTGGATAATAAAAATTATGTCGTTTTTTATCCACAAACGATGGAGAGAATCATTTTGCTGTTATAGTACAGTGGTTTTTATAATATAAAATTTCTATTTTAAAAAGATTGTTTCTTCAGTATTAGGATGAAAATTTAATTATATAAAATTAGCCTAGGTATATACCTAATAATGGATGTATAGAAAGAGCCTTGACATTAAGTGTGGCCATCCTTATAATGAGAAAGAATGTCTTTAGAGCAAATGCTATTCCTCAGAGGAGGTGTCATACATGAAAAGAACATACCAACCAAATAAACGTAAAAGAAGCAAGGTACATGGTTTCCGTTCACGCATGAGCACAGCAAATGGACGTAAAGTTTTAGCTCGTCGCCGTCGTAGAGGGAGAAAAGTACTTTCTGCATAAACCACTGAATATTGATCAGTGGTCTTTTTTTTACAGTTTTCTTAATAAAAGTAGGTTGTTTTTTCGCAAATATGGAAATGCTTCATACCAGTTAGAAGCCAAAAATTGCAGGTGTTTCGATGAAGAAAGAATATAGAGTTAAAAAGAATGAAGATTTCCAGGTGATATTTAAAAAAGGAAAGTCAGTAGCCAATCGACAATTTGTTCTGTATAGCTTAAAGAAGGAGCAGCAGGACCATTTCCGAATTGGGATATCCGTGAGTAAGAAGTTGGGGAATGCAGTCAAACGTAACTACATTAAAAGATGTATTAGAAAGTTCTTTCAGGACTATCAAGATCATCTATTAGCTGGGCATGATTATTTAGTTATTGCTAGAAAACCCACTTCTGAGATGGACTTTGCAGAAATGGAAAAAAGTTTGATTCATGTAACCAGGTTAGGGAAGGTTTTACGTAAACCAACCAACGAATCGAAAAAAGTTACGAAAAAGTGAAAGGTATTTTTCTTTTTCTCTAGAACTAATAATAATGCCACAATGCATATATAAGAAAATAATGGTACAATACCTTTTGGATAAGTATCACCATTTATAGAAGAAAGGTAATAGGTGTTTAGATAGGAGGCAAAGGTCGTTGAAGAAACGAATAGTGTTAATACTCACTTTAATTGGTATTGTAATGCTCTTATCAGGGTGTACCGAAATAAATCAAGATATCACAAGTGAGAGCACTGGAATTTGGAATGAGTATTTTGTATATCCACTTTCATGGCTCATCATTAAAATATCGACTTTAGTTGGAGAGGACTACGGTTTAGGTATTATCCTCGTTACACTTTTAATTCGATTTGCAATACTACCACTAATGATTAAGCAAACTAAAAACTCAAAAGCAATGCAGGCTTTACAACCAGAAATGCAAAAACTCCGTGAGAAATATAGTTCAAAAGATCAACAAACTCAACAAAAATTGCAACAGGAAATGATGCAGCTTTTCCAAAAGCATAATGTAAACCCATTAGCAGGTTGTTTCCCATTGTTGATTCAAATGCCAATCCTGATTGGTTTTTACCATGCAATTATGAGAACAGCTGAAGTAAGGGAACATACATTTTTATGGTTTGATTTAGGTGCTCCAGATCCATTTTTTATTCTTCCTTTAGTAGCAGGAGCGACTACTTTCTTACAGCAAAAAATTATGATGGCGGGAACAGAGAATGTCCAACCACAAATGCAAATGATGCTTTGGATCATGCCAATCATGATTATCATATTTGCTGTTACTCTACCATCGGCACTTTCATTATACTGGGTAGTAGGGAACATCTTCATGATTGTTCAAACGCTACTAATTAAAGGGCCAGATCTTAAAAAGACTGCAGAAACTGGTAAAGCAGGGGGAAGTAAATAAAGTGAAGCAAAAAACAGCTACAGGGCAATCGGTCGATGAGGCAATTCAGTCTGCTCTATCTGAGTTGAATATTTCGATAGATCAGGCTGAGATAACTATTGTGGATGAAGGTAAAAAAGGATTATTGGGGATCTTTGGTTCTAGACCTGCAATTGTAAAGGTAAAAGTAAAAGAAGACCCTCTTTCGGATTCCGTTAAATACTTAGAAGCTGTGACCAAGATGATGGGCACTAATGTCCAAATTGATGTCAACAAAAATGGTCGAGTGCTAGAAATGAATGTAACAAGTGATAAATCCGGTTTACTAATTGGAAAAAGAGGACAAACGTTAAATGCACTTCAGTATTTAACTCAATTAGTAGCAAATCATTCTTCTGACCAGTATGTTACAGTCATTCTAGATGCTGAAAACTACAGGGAAAAGAGAAATGAAACACTGGTACAATTAGCTGAACGTTTAGCATATAAAGCCATTCAGACTAAGAAAGAAGTTTCATTAGAGCCGATGCCTTCCTATGAAAGAAAGGTCATACATACGGCACTTTCCCATAATCATAAGGTTCGGACCTTCTCGAGTGGAGCTGAGCCAAACCGACATATTGTAATTGCACCTGAGCTGTAGACATCTTTGATTAGTTAAATCCCTTAAGCCATGTTAATGGTTTAAGGGATTTTTTTTTTATTTTTTAGCTAGTTATAATATTAGATATTTTATTATACATAAATACTTTTCGGGCCACTTCTCAATCCGAAATGCATCCGTTGTTATTCACATGTGGATAAGATAAAATATCGGAAGAAGCAGAATAGACTTGTGGATAGTGATGTCTTCTTTTTTGGTATAAAAAATGATAAACTTAAAATTTAGGGCTTGTTTTGTGGATAAAAGGAAAACATAGTAAGAAAAGCCAAACTGCCATGAAACCAGAGCATTATATGAAAGTGAGTTCATTAAAATAGATGAAGATCAAGCTGAAATGAGGTGAAAAGATGGAATTTGATACAATTGCTGCGATTTCCACTCCAATGGGAGAGGGAGCAATCGCAATTGTTCGTTTAAGTGGGGATCAAGCAATTGAAATTGCAGACCGGTTGTTTATTGCGAAAAATAAAAAGAAACTAGAAATGATGGAAACTCATACGATTCATTACGGACACATACAGGAGCCAAAAACAGGTGATATTGTAGAGGAAGTAATGGTATCAATGATGAGGGGGCCAAAAACGTTTACCCGTGAAGATGTGGTAGAAATCAACTGTCATGGGGGTATGGTATCGGTTAACCGAATTTTACAATTAGTACTAAAGTACGGTGCTCGTTTAGCTGAGCCAGGTGAATTTACTAAGCGTGCCTTTCTAAATGGAAGAATTGATTTATCTCAAGCCGAAGCGGTAATGGACTTAATTCGTGCTAAAACAGATAAAGCGATGAATGTAGCCATTAACCAAATAGAAGGCAGGTTATCAAAACTAATCCAAGGATTAAGACAAGAGATTCTAGAAACCTTGGCACATGTGGAAGTCAATATTGATTACCCAGAATATGATGATGTGGAAGAAATGACACACCATGTTCTTTTAGATAAGGCTAAAAAGGTTCAATCACAAATTGAATCTTTATTACAAACAGCTTCACAAGGAAAAATATTAAGAGAAGGTATTTCTACCGTGATAATCGGACGTCCGAATGTTGGAAAATCCTCTTTATTGAATAGTCTTGTTCAAGAAAATAAGGCTATTGTAACAGATATTCCAGGGACAACCCGAGATGTAATTGAAGAATATGTAAATATCAGAGGAGTCCCTTTAAGGCTCGTTGATACTGCTGGGATACGTGAGACGGAAGACATTGTTGAAAGAATAGGGGTAGAGAGGTCACGAAAAGTATTAAAAGAAGCAGACTTAATTTTGCTTGTTTTAAACTATTCCGAAGAGCTTTCTGACGAAGATATTAATTTGTTTAAGGCAATAGAGGGCATGGATGCCATTATTCTAGTAAATAAAACCGACTTACCTCCAAAAATTGATCTCGATAAAGTACGTAAGTTAGCATCTAATCAACCAGTAATTACTACTTCTTTATTAAATGAAGAAGGTATTGATCAACTAGAAGAGGCCATTGCTGCTCTCTTTTTTGAGGGTGAATTAGATGTTGGAGATATAACCTATGTATCCAACAGTCGTCATATTGCGTTATTAAATCAGGCATTGCAATCAATTGAAGATGCCATTACTGCAGTTGAAAATGGAACACCAATTGACTTAGTTCAAATTGATATGACGCGTGCTTGGGAATTACTCGGTGAAATTATTGGAGATGCTGTTCATGAAAGCTTAATTGATCAGCTATTTTCGCAATTTTGCTTAGGTAAATAATATAACCTTTTAAAAGGAGGTAGTGATATGCAGCATTATGAAGCTGGAGATTTTGATGTCGTTGTTATTGGTGCGGGCCATGCTGGTTGTGAAGCGGGACTAGCCGCTGCAAGACTGGGTGCCAAGACACTAATGATTACCATCAATTTAGATATGGTTGCATTTATGCCATGTAACCCATCTGTTGGTGGTCCAGCTAAGGGGATTGTTGTACGGGAAATAGATGCCCTTGGCGGTGAAATGGCTAAAAATATCGACAAAACACATATTCAAATGAGAATGTTGAACACAGGAAAGGGTCCTGCAGTTCGAGCTCTACGTGCGCAAGCTGATAAGTTTTCTTATCAACATGAAATGAAAAAAACGTTAGAGAATGAACCTAATTTAACACTACTTCAAGGGATGGTTGAAAGACTTGTAGTGGAAGATGGAGAATGTAAGGGTATCATTACTCAAACAGGAGCCATGTATAAAGCAAAAACAGTGGTTATTACAACAGGAACCTTCCTAAGAGGAGAAATTATTTTAGGAGAACTAAAGTATTCCAGTGGGCCAAATAACCAACAACCCTCTATTAAGCTGTCCGAACATTTAGAGGAACTTGGGTTTGATTTAGTACGTTTTAAAACGGGGACACCTCCAAGAGTGAATAGTCATACAATTGATTATTCTAAAACTGAAGTTCAACCAGGTGATGAGGTACCAAGAGCTTTTTCATATGAAACAACAAAGTATATTACAGATCAACTACCTTGTTGGTTAACGTATACGAATGATCTAACACACCAAATTATTGATGAGAATTTACATCGTTCTCCAATGTTCTCAGGAATGATTAAAGGAACAGGACCACGTTATTGTCCTTCCATTGAGGATAAGGTAGTTCGATTTAATGATAAGCCTAGGCATCAAATTTTCCTAGAGCCAGAAGGACGGAATACCCAAGAAGTATATGTACAGGGACTATCTACTAGCTTGCCAGAAGATGTACAACGTAAAATTTTAAGCACTATTCCAGGACTAGAGAATGTTCAAATGATGAGAGCGGGATATGCAATTGAATATGATGCAATTGTACCAACACAATTATGGCCAACATTAGAGACTAAAAAGGTCAAAAACCTTTATACAGCTGGCCAAATTAACGGTACATCTGGATACGAAGAAGCTGCTGGACAAGGTATTATGGCGGGAATAAATGCAGGATGTCGTGCAACTGGAAAAGAAGAAGTGGTATTAAGCCGTTCAGATGCTTATATTGGTGTACTTATTGATGATTTAGTTACAAAAGGAACAAATGAACCATATCGACTATTAACTTCTAGAGCAGAATACCGATTACTACTACGTCATGATAATGCAGATTTAAGATTAACTGAAATTGGACATAAGATTGGTCTTATTAGTGAAGAGAGATATCTCAAATTTGAAGCAAAGAAACAAGCTATTGAAGAAGAAAAAGAAAGACTTCGATCTATTATCATCAAACCTAATGAGACAACTCAGGAGCTAATCAGAAGTGTAGGTGGTAGTGAATTAAAGGACGGAATAAAAGCTATTGATTTGTTAAAGAGACCTGAAATAACGTATTCTCATATTTATCAGCTAGCACCTGCAGAAACGGAAATAGATGAAGAGATTATGGAACAGGTTGAGATTCAAGTTAAATATGAAGGGTATATCCAAAAGTCTTTACAACAAGTGGAAAGATTAAAGAAGATGGAAGATAAAAAAGTTCCTGTTGATATTGATTATGATGCCATTCACGGATTAGCTAATGAAGCACGTCAAAAGCTAAAAGAGGTTCGTCCATTATCTATTGCACAAGCTTCAAGGATATCTGGTGTCAATCCAGCAGATATCTCAATACTTCTTGTTTATATAGAACAAGGAAAAATTGCAAAGGTTTCTAATAACTAATTTCATTAAATTTGACTATAGAACAGTGGTGTGAGTGGAACAAAAGGACCATTTTACTAATAAGTGGCACTCCACTCCACTTTTCATTTCCTTAAATACTTTGGTTATCTAGCTTAAGCGTCTAGTTACTCGACTCGCTTGATCGAGGAGTTTCTGCATTTATGTAAAGGATGTGTTTCAATGAAGGAGCTAGAGTTTCAAAATTTACTTCAAGAAAAAGGAATTACCTTATCATCAGAACAATTAGAGCAGTTTAGATTATATTATGAACTTCTAATTGAGTGGAATGAGAAAATAAACTTAACTGCTATAACAGACCGTGACGAAGTATATGAAAAACATTTCTATGACTCCATTTCAGCTGCTTTTTATACCTCTATGGAAGAAGTAGAAACGTTCTGTGATGTTGGAGCGGGTGCGGGTTTTCCAAGTATTCCGTTAAAAATTTGCTTTCCACATTTGAAAATATCGATTGTTGATTCCCTAAAAAAGAGGATAACTTTTTTAGAAGAATTAGCGTCTAAACTTCATTTGAAGAATGTTTCTTTATATCATTATCGAGCTGAGGAATTCGGTAGAAAACCCGAACATCGTGAACAGTATGATTTGGTTACGGCTAGAGCTGTTGCCAGGATGTCAGTGTTAAGTGAATTGTGCCTTCCTTTGGTAAAACCTAATGGCCAATTTATTGCATTGAAAGGATCCCAAGGAAATGAAGAGTGGATAAAAGGGAAAAAAGCCGTATCTTTACTTGGAGGGGAACTAATTGATCAAGTTTCGTTCTCTCTTCCGTATGAAGATCATCAACGTACAATTTATAAAATTAGGAAGGTAAAACCTACACCTAAAAAGTATCCACGTAAACCTGGGACTCCTAATAAACAACCTCTAGAATAAGGAAGAAGAGGATTATTTTAGCAGAATGGAAAACCTAAATAGATTTGCGCTATTTGAGTGGTGTCATGCCTAATTATGATAAAATAATATGTATATATTATTTAGGAGCTTACTTCAGGTATAAATGTTTCACGTGAAACATTTTATTCTGGAATTAGAAAAAGCATAAGTTTTTGCAGGAACTTTTGAACTAGAAAGAGAATAATAACTAGGGAGTTTCTTTAAGGTGGTGTAGGGAATGAAAAGTCCATTCTCACGTTTTTTTGGAATGACTGAGAAAGTGACAGAAGAAGTTGAAGTAGAAATGGAAATGGAGTTAGAGGAAGACTATTCTATTAAAAACGAAAAGGAAATCAATCAAATTCCTGTAGCACAAATAGTTCCAAATAGATATCAACCTCGGACTGTTTTTAACGATGAGAAGATAGAAGAGTTAGCAAGAACGATACATACTCATGGAATTATTCAACCAATAGTTGTAAGACAGGTTGAGGAAGAATTATATGAGATTATTGCTGGAGAAAGACGCTTTAGAGCGGTTCAGTCCTTAGAATGGGAAACAATTCCTGCAATAATTAAAAACTTCAATGATACTGAAACAGCATCTGTTGCTCTAATAGAAAACCTCCAACGTGAGGAGTTATCACCCATCGAAGAAGCTATTGCTTATGGGAAACTCTTAGAGCTACATAATCTAACACAAGAAGCCTTAGCACAACGTTTAGGGAAGGGACAGTCTACTGTTGCCAATAAATTAAGGCTATTAAAACTTCCACAGGAAGTTCAGAATGCTTTATTAAGTAAACAAATTACAGAAAGACATGCCCGGGCGTTAATTCCTCTTAAAAATCCAGAAAAACAGGTGAACCTGCTGCAGGAAATCATCGAGAAACAATTAAATGTAAAACAAACGGAAGACCGCGTGGTCAAGCTTTTGGAAAAAAATGAGGTTAAGCCTAAGCCAAAGAAGAAGGCTTTTAGTAAAGATATGAGAATTGCAGTAAACACAATTCGCCAGTCATTAACAATGGTAAACGATAGCGGGATTAAGTTAGATACAGAAGAAGAGGAATTTGAAGAGTTTTACCAATTTACAATTAAAATCCCTAAGAAATAATACATTTTTTATCTATTATTCTAATTATAATGTCCTCCAAAGCAACCAATACCTTTAACTTATTAAGGTGGTATCTGCTTTGTGGAGGACTTTTTTGTATATATAGCTAGGTACGAATGTATCTGTGCAGTTTAAGTGTAGTATTTATCAGGACAAACAAGAGCTCCTGTTATTGAGATTATGGTTTAATTTGGTACCTTCTTCTATGTTTATCTTTTCTATTTTTCTTAGCCTTTCTGATTTTTCATGATACAATAGATTACATGATTACTAGAAAGTTATGTAAAAGGTAGGTGACATCGTGGGCAAGATCGTTGCGATTGCTAACCAAAAGGGTGGTGTTGGTAAAACAACAACATCAGTTAATCTTGGAGCATGTTTAGCATACATAGGTAAAAAGGTTTTGCTCGTCGACGTTGACCCCCAAGGGAATGCAACAAGTGGGGTTGGTATCGATAAAGCAGATGTCGAACAGTGTATATATGATATTTTAGTTGAGGATATTCCAGCAGAAAAAGTAGTAAAGGGAACAAAAGTTGAAAATCTATTTGCTATTCCTGCAACCATTCAATTAGCAGGAGCTGAGATTGAATTAGTTCCAACTATTTCTCGGGAAGTTCGCCTTAAGCGGGCATTAGAAAACTTAAAAAGTGAATATGATTACATCATTATTGATTGTCCACCTTCTTTAGGTCTTCTAACTCTTAACGCATTAACTGCTTCGGATGCCGTTTTGATCCCAGTTCAATGTGAATACTATGCCCTTGAGGGTCTAAGTCAATTATTAAACACAGTTCGACTTGTACAAAAACATCTAAATAATCAATTAACGATTGAAGGTGTTCTTTTAACTATGCTGGATGCCAGAACAAACTTAGGTATTCAGGTAATAGAAGAAGTGAAAAAATATTTTCAAGAAAAAGTGTTTCAAACCATTATTCCTCGTAACATTCGGTTGAGTGAGGCACCTAGCCACGGAGAGCCTATTATTATATATGATCCTAAATCTCGTGGGGCAGAGGTATATTTAGACTTGGCAAAGGAAGTGGTGGCGAATGGCTAAAGGGCTTGGAAAAGGAATTAATGCTCTCTTTTCAAATTTAGAAGTAGGAAATGAAGAAACAGTCCAGGAAGTTAAGGTTAACGATATTCGTCCAAACCCATATCAACCTCGAAAGGTTTTTAAACCAGAAGCCATTGAGGAATTAAAAGAATCAATTTTGGAACATGGTATTCTTCAGCCTATTATCCTTCGAAAAAGTATAAAGGGATATGAAATTGTTGTTGGAGAAAGACGCTTCCGTGCTGCAAAAGATGCTAAACTCCAAGCAATTCCTGCTGTTATTAGAGAGTTATCAGAAAAACAGATGATGGAGCTAGCTGTTTTAGAAAATCTGCAGAGGGAGGACTTAACTCCAATTGAAGAAGCAATGGCTTATCAGAGACTTATGGAGAAACTGGGCATAACGCAAGAACAATTAGCCAAACGTCTTGGAAAGAGCAGACCGCATATAGCCAACCATGTTCGTTTGCTATCATTACCCCAGGAGATTCAACAATACATAACTGATGGCTCTATATCCATGGGGCACGGTCGAGCTCTACTTGGCTTGCGTAATAAGGAGCTTCTAAAACAGGTTGTCCAAAAAGTAATAAAGGAACAAATAAATGTAAGACAGCTTGAGGAGTTAATTTTCAGGTTGAACGAAAATGTTTCACGTGAAACAAAAGCAACTACGAAGCCTAAGAAAGATGTGTTCGTCCAAGAACAAGAATCCATACTTCGAGAAAAATTTGGTACTACAGTTAACATCGTACAAAAGAAGAAAAAAGGGAAAATTGAGATTGAGTTCTTTTCAAAGGAAGACCTCGACCGAATATTAGAATTACTTGATCGATAAGTGATAAACCATCTTCTAGATGGTTCTTTTTTTACTGAATAAGAAAGTCTTGCAGTTTGATAACGGGGCTGACGAGTCATTTTTTTTGATTTTTAGTAAACGAGAGCTTAGAAGAGTTAGGAATGTTTAGGAGGCTTGGGCAGTATGGTGCTCTTTGGCACAATCATCAATGGGATTACTATTATATTAGGAACGATTATCGGCAAATTTCTATCCAAAATTCCAGACCAAATGAAAACAACAGTCATGCATGGTATTGGATTAGCAGTTGTTGTCCTAGGCTTGCAAATGGCCTTTAAAAGTGAACAGTTTCTCTATGTGATTATCAGCTTAGTATTAGGTGCAGTCATAGGTGAATGGATTGATCTTGATGGTAAACTAAATGCATGTGGGAATTGGTTAGAAAAAAAATTAGGTGCATTTGGGAGTGGGCAAATCTCACAAGGTTTTGTTACAGCGACCTTAATATTTGTGATTGGAGCAATGGCTATTCTGGGTGCATTAGATAGTGGAATGAAAAATAATCATGATATCCTCTTAACAAAGGCGATTATAGATGGATTTACTGCACTCATTTTAACAACAACATTAGGAATTGGTGTTATGTTTTCAGCTATTCCAGTCGTCATTTATCAAGGAACAATTGCTTTGTTAGCAGCACAAATAGTAGCTTTGGTTCCGAGTGTTCTTTTAGACCAACTGATAGCTGAAATTACTGCCTCTGGTGGGGTTATGATATTAGCAATTGGCCTTAATCTAACGGGAATTACTAAAATAAGGGTTGCAAACTTATTACCGGGTATTATGGTGATTATAGTATTGGTGATTGTGATGTATAACCTAAATGGTATCTTATAACTTTATCAGATAATGTTACAGGATGTGCGTGTGTATAACAGATGCTAGCAATATAATATATGAAAATAAGAGAGCCTTGATGGGCTCTCTTTTCATTTTAGTTATAAGGATTGTTCCTGATCAAGAGGATTAAAATTATTTAATTCAATTCGTCTTTGAAATTGAATACCTGCTTCATAAATACCATTAGCTACAGTTTTTGCCATACTTACTACAAGATTCAAACGGGTATTTTGTAAAACGAAAAATTCCATAAAACCACTAACATTTACAATACCAGTTATGTGAGCATCACCAACATGCGGCAGGTCTTTATTTACCCCGGCTCCTGGTTTGACAGGACCTTCCCCAAGGATGATATGACCAACACTTTTAATTCGTCCTAAACAGGCATCAATTCCAATGATATAGGGATTTTTGTGTTCGTTTTGAATCATATTTAATTTATCCATTAAATTAACTGCGTGAATTGGATCATCCAGTGTCCCGTATATAAAGAAGGGTGTAGTGGGCTTTTCCTTTAGGAGGGTTCCGATAAAGGGTCCTAAAGAGTCACCGGTTGAACGGTCTGTTCCTATACATATAAAAACAATGGGTTGGGTGGTTGTAGGAATTAACTGTTGTATACGGCTTGCTAGAGATTGAACAGCATGTTCATCATCATATGGAATTCTTACGTTCCCACTCGATCGATCGAAAAACTGTGGTTTCAATTTCATCGGGCATTCTCCTTCTGAATGGTAGTAACAGTATACGGAGAAAATGCCAATTGTATACATGCACAGAATACTTTACCAAAATTGTCTGTAATTTTATGAGTTTTTACGAATGATTACTTCCCTAAAAGTACTGGTATTGCTAAAATATATGTACAAACTTGTTCCCTTACAATTGCATTTACTCTCGATTCATATGGGAATCAAGAAAAATGAAAGTTGAATTAAAGGGAGTGAATCATGGATGGAAGAAAAGGTATATGACTTAAATACGGTCGTAGAAATGAAAAAAGCACACCCTTGTGGGACAAACCGATGGAGAATTATTAGAATGGGTATGGATATCCGCATTAAATGTGAAGGGTGTCAGCATAGTGTGTTATTGCCACGAAGAGAGTTTACAAAAAAGGTGAAAAAAATACTAGAAAACCCTCAGAAAGAAGCATGATTAGATTCTGCTTCTTTTTCTTTATGTAACTCTGAAATCCGATAGGAGGCTATTATGTATATAAAACTCCCTAAAGAGAAGAAGGATATTTTAATACAAGAAATTCAGGCGTATTTTCAAGAAGAAAAAGGGGAGGATTGGGGGCTTATTGCTGCAGAAAATCTACTTGATTTCTTTATGCAAAGGTTAGGACCTAATCTGTATAATCAGGGTGTTCAGGACGCTAAGCAGCTTGTTTCACAGCTTTTACTGAATATTGAGGAAGATATTAGTTCTCTAGAAAGACCGATTAAACGGGATTATTAAGGTTAGAAAGAAAAAGGTTTGCTTACTTCTTTACTTGTCATTTTGAGTATTACTATCTATAATTGGAAAAGGTTTAAATGAACGACTTTTTCTATTATTGTATATTTATTTTTCAACAAATTTTTGACATAACATGGAAAACTATCATGTTTGCATATTGAGGAGTGACGAGGATGGCCTTAACAGCCGGGATTGTTGGCTTACCGAACGTTGGAAAGTCGACTTTATTTAATGCAATTACACAAGCAGGTGCTGAATCTGCAAATTATCCTTTTTGTACGATTGATCCAAACGTAGGAATCGTAGAAGTTCCAGATCATCGCTTACAGAAATTAACAGAATTGGTTCAACCTAAGAAGACAGTTCCGACTACGTTTGAGTTTACAGATATTGCAGGTATCGTAAAGGGTGCAAGTAAAGGGGAAGGATTAGGAAATAAATTCCTCTCGCATATTCGCCAGGTCGATGCCATTTGTCATGTTGTTCGTTGCTTTGCTGATGACAACATTACTCATGTGTCTGGACAAGTAGATCCTATTGCAGATATTGAAACGATTAACCTTGAGTTAATTTTAGCAGACTTAGAATCCGTCGATAAAAGAATTGAACGTGTAGGTAAATTAGCTAAGCAAAAGGATAAAGAAGCCGTTTTTGAACATGAAATATTAGTAAAACTAAAAGAGGCTTTTGAAGATGAAAAACCTGCTAGAACCGTTGAATTTACAGAGGAGCAAATGAAGATTGTTAAAGGACTTCATCTGCTTACGATTAAACCGATGCTTTATGTGGCCAATGTAGGTGAAGATGAAGTATCTGATCCTTCTGCAAATGAATATGTCCAACAAGTCAAGAGCTTTGCTAACCAAGATAATGCAGAAGTAATTGTAGTTTGTGCAAAGATTGAATCGGAAATTGCTGAACTTGAAGGGGAAGAAAAAGAAATGTTCCTTTCAGAGTTAGGTATTGAAGAATCAGGTCTTGATCAACTCATCCGGGCTTCATACAGTTTATTAGGTTTAGCAACATACTTTACAGCAGGGGTCCAAGAAGTTAGAGCTTGGACATTTAGAAAAGGTATGAAAGCTCCTCAGTGTGCTGGTATCATTCACACAGATTTCGAAAGAGGCTTCATTCGAGCAGAAACGGTTTCTTACGATGATTTAATGGCAGCGGGTTCAATGAATGCTGCTAAAGAAGCGGGTAAGGTAAGACTAGAAGGAAAAGAGTATGTAGTAAAAGACGGAGACGTTATTCATTTCCGTTTTAATGTATAATCATTTCATCTTAAACTGTATTCCATTAAGAAAAAATGGAATACAGTTTTTTATTTTGTATCTATGTTTAAATAGTCGAGGCTATTTATTAAGAAAGAGTTATGATATATACTGGCAGCTATTAAGTAAGAACTATGGGCATAAATCAGTAACTCTCCATGAAAAATAAGTACAGTAAAACAGGGAAATCCTTAGATCCCTACATTTCATTGCTTTTCCTAATGTAATATGCTATACTTTGAACTTGTGAGTAATGAATACATTGCTCCTTGCTCTTTTATAGAGCCGCTTAGACCAAAAGGAGGTGACTGTGAGATGAGAAAGTACGAAATCATGTACATCATCCGCCCAAACATTGAAGATGAAGGAAAGAAAGCAGTTGTTGATCGTTTCAACACGATTCTAACTGACAACGGTGCTGAAGTACTTGAAGCGAAAGAATGGGGGAAACGCCGTCTAGCGTACGAAATCAACGATTTCCGCGATGGTTACTACCAAATCGTTAAAGTAAGTGCTGGTACAGAAGCTGTTAACGAATTCGATCGTTTAGCACGTATCAATGATGATATCCTTCGTCACATCGTAGTTAAAGAAGAAGAATAATATATAGATTAGACTATAAAAAAATGTTTCACGTGAAACATTTTACTAGGTAGAGGAGTTGTTCTGATGCTGAACCGTGTCGTCCTCGTAGGTAGACTAACAAAAGATCCGGATCTTCGTTACACGCCAAGTGGTGTACCAGTTGCAACTTTTTCTCTTGCTGTTAATCGTACTTTTACGAACCAACAAGGAGAAAGAGAAGCAGACTTTATCAATGTTGTTGTTTGGAGAAAACCTGCTGAAAACGTGGCGAATTTCTTGAAAAAGGGAAGCTTAGCTGGTGTTGATGGACGTATCCAAACAAGAAACTATGAAGGTCAAGATGGTCGTAGAGTATATGTTACTGAAGTAGTGGCAGAATCTGTTCAATTTCTTGAACCAAGAGGTGCATCTCAAGGTAATGGCGAAAGTGGATTCTCTGGAGGTTCAAGGGACAGAGACTTTGGATACAATCAGAATCAACCACAACGAAATAATAACCGTAACAACAATCAACATTCACGTCTAGATGACGATCCTTTCGCTGACAACGGTGAACCGATTGACATCTCTGATGATGATTTACCATTTTAATGAACGGTAAAACTTTTTATAAATAAAGGAGGGAAATCCCATGGCAGGACGTAGAGGTGGACGTGCAAAACGCCGTAAAGTGTGTTACTTCACAGCTAACGGTATTACGCACATCGATTATAAAGATGTAGATCTTCTTAAAAAATTCATCTCAGAACGTGGAAAAATTCTTCCACGTCGTGTGACTGGTACAAATGCTAAATATCAACGTAAGTTGACTGCAGCAATTAAACGTGCTCGTACAATGGCTCTTCTTCCATATGTAAGTGGAGAATAATAAAACAAAGCAGCTAGGAACTCCTAGCTGCTTTTTGTATATCTGATAGTATTACATAAAGTGTTAAAGTTGATTTGTATGAAGTAAGCTTTTAAAATAAGGCTGTGCTACTTTCTTATTGCTTTTTTATATCTTGAAGAATTCCCTTTCTGAAAGAAGCTCTTATAAACGCTAATGTAATAATGGCTTTCTTCAAAGATGACAGGAGGTTCTTAAGTGAATCAAACTAGGAGACTCACAGAAGGTGCAGTTTTGTTAGCTGTATTTTCTGTATTATTAACAGGTGTTTTATATTTACCTATACTTTGGCTAGTTGTTGCTCTCTTTCTACCATTACCTTTTATCATTTATACAGTAAGATATGGGCTAAAAAGCAGTCTTATATTCTCATTAGCAGCCTTTCTGATATCTTTTATTATTGGAAACATATATACTTTGCCAGTTGCTATTTCATCTGGGGCACTTGGATTGATGATTGGTTATGCGGTAAAAGAAAAGAAAGGTCGCTTGTTTTTATACATAACTTCTACCCTAACTGTAACTATTACAACACTTCTGCAATATGTCTTATCCATTATTTTGCTTGATATCAATGTGATAGAGAGAATCTTTACAGAAACTCAGGCAACGATGATTAAGGCTATTGAAATAATGGAACAATTTGGACAAGGATTGCCTCAGGGTTATACGGAAGAGACAATTAACCAGACCTTTGACTTAGCTAGGACCCTTTTTCCAGTATTGTTAGTTTTAATGTCATTTGTGGCTATGTATATCAATGTGTTGGTCTGTGATCCTATTTTAAGGCGTTTGAATATTCACCTTCCGAAACGTATACCTTTCAGAGAGTGGAGATTGCCAAGAAACATTATTTGGTATTATTTAGTAGTGACACTTTTATCACTTTTTATGCCCATAGAGACAGGCACATTTGTATATAATGCTGTAATAAACGTTTCTTATTTACTTCAAATCTTATTCGTAATTCAAGGGTTATCTTTTATTTATTTTTATGCGTATAATAAAGGAATAACGAAAGCCTTACCAATCATTGTGACGGTATTTGTTTTTCTAATGCCGATATTACTTTTACTCGTAGTTATAGTAGGGATTATGGACATTGGCTTTGACTTAAGACAGCGGGTGAATCAATCTAAATCATGATGATCCTATTGTGAATAGGAGCTGAAAAAATGCCTTCTCATTTAACAAAGGGGTTATTTAAACCCCCTTTATATGGAATTATTGTATTAACCATTGCTTTGCTAGGAATTTTAGCGTATTACCAATGGATTGTAGCGTTAATTGGCTTTGTCGTTTTTGGTGTTTTATTCTTCTTCCTTTTACAGCGAGAGGACACACGACAAAGAGAAGTGGAAGACTATATTTCTACTCTATCCCATAGAGTGAAAAAGGTGGGAGAGGAAGCTCTACTCGAGATGCCCATTGGGATTATGCTCATCAATGATGATTATGTTATTGAATGGACCAATTCCTATCTATCTTCGTGTTTCGAGGAAGAGTCACTAGTTGGTCGTTCGCTTTATGATGTAGCGGATGCTTTAATTCCTGTAATTAAACAAGAAATCGAAACAGATAGTATTACTATAATCGACCGAAAGTATAAAGTCGTTTATAAAGCAGAAGAACGACTTCTTTACTTTTTTGATATTACAGAGCAATGGGAACTAGAAAAGAAATATAATGACGAGCAACCGGTGATTTCCATTATCTTCTTAGATAATTACGATGAGATGACTCAAGGGATGGATGACCAAACGAAGAGTAGTTTAAATAGCCAGGTTACCTCTATTCTAAATAAATGGGCTACAGAAAACGGTATATTCCTAAAGAGGGTATCCTCAGAACGCTTTTTAGCCATTTTTCACGAAAAGGTGTTAAGAGAGCTAGAAACAGGAAAATTCAGTATTCTAGATGACGTAAGAGAACTAACGACCAAACAAAATGTGCCATTGACACTAAGTGTTGGAGTAGGTACAGGTGCCTCATCTCTAACGGAACTAGGTAGCCTCGCTCAATCAAGCTTAGATTTAGCACTGGGACGTGGTGGAGACCAAGTTGCTATAAAACAACCTAATGGAAAAGTTAAGTTCTTTGGTGGGAAAACAAACCCTATGGAAAAGCGTACAAGGGTGAGAGCGCGAGTCATTTCCCATGCACTTAGAGAACTCATTGTTGGAAGTGATAAAGTCTTTATTATGGGTCATAAGCGGCCAGATATGGATGCAGTAGGATCCTCTATAGGAATCTTAAAAGTTGTTCAGATGAATAAAAAAGAGGGTTATATTGTTATGGATCCTCATGATATAGATACAGGTGTAAGTCGCTTAATGCAAGAAGTAAAACAACGGCCAAACTTAAACTCACGTTTTATTTCTCCTGATGAAGCTTTAGAATTAGCGACAGAAGATACCTTATTGGTAGTAGTGGATACACATAAACCATCAATGGTGATAGAAGAAAAACTGGTTTCTGGACTTGATCATGTTGTTGTAATCGATCATCATCGTAGAGGAGAAGAGTTTATTAAAAATCCATTACTTGTTTATATGGAGCCTTATGCATCATCAACTGCTGAACTAGTAACAGAACTTCTAGAATATCAGCCGAAAAATAGCCCGATTGAGATGTTAGAAGCTACGGCATTACTAGCTGGCATTATTGTGGATACGAAGAGCTTTACGTTAAGAACCGGTTCTAGAACATTCGATGCCGCTTCCTATTTACGAGCTTTAGGTGCAGATACCGTACTTGTTCAGAAATTCCTAAAAGAAGACGTAAATACATTCGTGAGAAGGGCAAAGCTCATTGAAAGTGTAGAGTTTTATAAAGAAGGCATAGCCATTGCTAAAGGACCAGAAGATGATCAATTCGATCAAGTCCTTATTGCTCAAGCAGCGGATACCTTATTAACGATGGATGAAGTGTCAGCATCTTTTGTTGTAGCATACAGACAAGATGGAATTGTAAGTATAAGTGCCCGTTCATTAGGTGAAATCAACGTGCAAATTATTGCTGAAAACCTAGGCGGTGGAGGGCATTTAACGAATGCAGCTACACAATTAACCGATGTAACAATCGAAGAAGCTGTTCAACAATTATATGATGTTATTGATGAAATAAAGTTAGGGGGAACTAAGGAATGAAGGTAATCTTTCTTAAAGATGTAAAAGGTAAAGGGAAAAAAGGAGAAGTGAAAAATGTAGCAGATGGATATGCTCGTAACTTCCTCCTTAAACAAGGGTTAGCTGTAGAAGCCAATAAAGGTAATGTCAGTACATTAGATGCCCAAAAGAAGAAAGAAGAGAAGCTTGCACAAGAAGAACTCCAAGAAGCGGAAGCACTTAAGCTTCAATTGGAAAAGATAACAGTTGAGTTCTCGGCAAAATCCGGCGAGGGTGGCAGATTATTTGGATCTGTTACTAGTAAACAAATCGCAGAGGAACTAAAGAAAGCACATGGTATTAAGATTGATAAGAGGAAGATTGAACTGGCCGATGGAATCCGTACGTTAGGGTATACAAAAGTTCCTGTTAAGCTTCACTCTGAGGTGACGGCTACCCTAAATGTGCATGTGACAGAAGAAAACTAAATTTGCCATCTATATTCCTTAAATAAACATGATACAATGGTATTAATAAATGTGATCGTTCATTCGGTCACTTTTTTATATTGTGAAGAAACATTATATGCGCATTGTCGCCGCAAAAATGGTGCTTACGCATTTCGTTATTGAAAGTAAATTATTTTTTTTCATAGAGATTGAGATTGTTAGGAAGGGGGCCGTTATATATGAATGAATTGTTTCAGGATCGAATTCCACCACAAAATATTGAAGCTGAACAAGCAGTATTAGGTGCTATATTTCTGGAGCCCTCATCTATTTCTACAGCATCTGAATTGCTTGAACCAGAAGACTTTTATCGTAGTGCACACGAAAAAATATACTATTGCATGCTTAAACTAAATGACTCTGGGCAAGCTGTAGACCTTATTACGGTTACAGAGGAACTACAGGCAACGAAGCAGCTAGAAGATGTCGGGGGAGTTTCCTATTTAAGTGAACTAGCAGCTAGTGTACCAACTGCTGCAAATATCGATTATTATGCTAGAATCGTTGCAGAGAAATCTCTACTAAGAAGATTGATAAGAACGGCAACAACCATTGCTCAAGATGGGTATGCTAGAGAAGACGAAGTAGATGCACTTCTAACGGAAGCTGAAAAGAAAATAATGGAGATTTCCCAAAGAAATAACTCCGGTGCTTTTCATAACATTAAAGATGTACTTGTTAAAACCTATGATCAAATAGAAGAGCTTCATAACCGAAAAGGGGATATTACAGGAATTCCTACAGGATTCTCTGAGCTTGATAGAATGACTGCTGGATTCCAACGAAATGATCTCATTATTGTTGCGGCTCGTCCATCTGTTGGTAAAACAGCTTTTGCTTTAAATATTGCTCAAAACGTTGCTACCAAAACAGACGAAAATGTAGCCATCTTCAGTTTGGAGATGGGAGCAGAGCAGTTGGTTATGCGTATGCTCTGTGCAGAAGGCAATATTGATGCCCAGAGACTTCGTACTGGTTCTTTAAATGATGAGGATTGGCGAAAACTGACCATGGCAATGGGTAGCCTTTCAAATGCGGGGATATTTATTGATGATACTCCTGGAATAAAAATTAACGAATTAAGAGCGAAGTGTCGTCGACTAAAGCAAGAGCACGGCCTTGGTATGATTCTGATTGATTATCTACAATTGATTGTTGGTAGTGGAAATTCTAAGGATAATAGACAACAGGAAGTTTCAGAAATATCACGTACTTTAAAAGGGCTTGCACGTGAATTAAAGGTTCCTGTTATTGCATTGTCTCAGCTTTCTCGTGGTGTAGAACAAAGACAAGATAAAAGACCTATGATGTCAGATATTCGTGAATCAGGTGCGATTGAGCAAGATGCTGATATTGTTGCTTTCTTATATCGTGATGATTATTACGATAAAGAATCGGAGAATAAGGATATCATTGAGATTATTATTGCAAAACAAAGAAATGGTCCGGTTGGAACCGTTGAGTTAGCGTTCGTTAAGGAATACAACAAATTTGTTAACTTAGAAAGACGGTTTGACGAGGCTGGTGTTCCAGCTGGATAATTGGTTTAGATTGAACCTTCCTCTGCGATTAGAGGTAGGTTCTTTTTATATTCATAAATTGTCGTATATAGGAATGTTTGGGAAAAGTACTGGAATACTAAAAAGGGTGGTATACAATGTTCCAGGTTAATTTCTAACTATGTATACAGAAAGATATTTACGAACAAAAATAATATATTCTACATAAATGTTCGTGATTTGATTGACTCAAGACTTTTCAATTGGTACACTTAATACCGTCAAATAAACGAAAGTTTGTGGAGGTGCTCCTATGTCTTCCGTAGTCGTTGTTGGTACACAGTGGGGAGATGAAGGGAAAGGGAAAATTACAGATTACCTTTCTGAAAATGCAGAGGTTATTGCCCGTTATCAAGGTGGTAATAATGCTGGTCATACAATTCGATTTGGTGGAAATACGTACAAGCTACACTTAATTCCATCTGGGATTTTTTATAAAGAGAAAATTTGTGTTATTGGAAACGGGATGGTTGTTGACCCGAAAGCTCTTATTAAGGAGTTAAAATACTTACATGATCAAGGTGTTAAGACAGATAACTTAAGAATTAGTAACAGAGCACATGTTATTTTACCTTATCATTTGAAGCTCGATGAAGTTGAGGAACAAAGAAAAGGGGCCAACAAAATTGGAACGACTAAAAAAGGAATTGGCCCTGCTTACATGGATAAAGCAGCCCGAACTGGTATTAGAATTGCAGATTTACTAGATCGCGATGAATTTCATGCGAAGTTAAGTCACAACCTCACGGAGAAAAACCGTTTATTAGAGAAGTTTTATGAAACGGAAGGTTTTAAACTAGAGGACATCTTAGATGAATATTATGAGTATGGACAACAAATTAAACACTATGTTTGTGATACTTCTGTTGTACTAAATGATGCCTTAGATGAAGGGAAGCGGGTCTTGTTCGAAGGTGCCCAAGGGGTCATGTTAGATATTGACCAAGGAACCTACCCATTTGTTACTTCATCTAACCCTGTTGCTGGTGGGGTTACCATTGGATCAGGAGTTGGACCAACAAAAATCAATCACGTTGTAGGTGTATCAAAAGCCTATACGACAAGAGTTGGAGATGGCCCGTTCCCTACAGAATTAAACAACGAAATTGGTGACAAAATTCGTGAAGTAGGTCGTGAATATGGAACAACAACTGGAAGACCAAGACGTGTTGGTTGGTTTGACAGTGTTGTGGTCAGACATGCTCGTAGAGTAAGTGGGATCACAGATTTATCATTAAATTCAATCGATGTACTTACAGGAATTGAAACTTTGAAAATTTGTGTAGCTTACCAGTATAAAGGTGAGCTCATAAAGGAATTCCCTGCAAGCTTAAAAGTGCTGGCTGAGTGTGAACCAGTGTATGAAGAGCTTCCAGGATGGAAAGAAGATATTACAGGCTGTAAGACACTCGGAGAACTGCCTGAAAATGCAAGACATTATCTAGAAAGAATATCTCAACTAACAGGTATTCCTTTATCCATTTTCTCAGTAGGACCTGACAGAGAACAAACAAATGTTGTTAGAAGTGTATACAGCTAAAAAGACCGCTATTTGCGGTCTTTCTTTCTGTTTATTTGATGTTGGTTTCTGCCAATTTGTCATAATTGTTTCTAAGTGCGAAAAAAATAATAACTTTTACGGGAAGTAGACATTTATATTACAATCAAATTCGTTGTTCATAATCCTCTATTTTTAGTAATAATATAAATCAAATATGTATTAAGAATATATACAAATAAAAATAGGAGGGATTTTGTCGAAAAACGCTTTAGTTCTTAAGACCAAGCTATTCCCATATTATATAGGGATATTTTAGTATAAAAAGATGTTCCATTATTTGTAAGTTATAATACATTTTTATTACATGTTTGGGTCATTCCTTCCCTTTTCCTAAAAATATGGTAGATTATAAAAGTGTGAATTTATAAGACTATATTTTTAAATAGGTCTTTGTCACTATGAGGAAGAGAAGCCTTCGAAGCTTGAGGAGGATACAATCATGGCTCATTGGAGACAGTTTTTGTCGAATTGGAAAGAACCAATAAGAAAAAAATCAAATTACTTAGCTAAAGGTACAATTATTGCTACTTTGACTATTTCTAGCCTTACACTAGGGTCAGTAAAAGCTGAGACTGATGGTAATGCAGAGCTTTCTATTGTTTACCATGTTTATTTTGGTGATGAAAGAATAGGTGTAGTTAGTAATAAAAGTGAAATAGACAATTGGATAAACATAGAAGTAGATAAAGCAAAAGAAAAATATAAAGATCTTGATTTTACTATTGGAAATCAAATTTCATATGTTCCAGAGCAAGTCTTTAGAATTACAACTGAAGATGAAGAAGTCTTAGAGACATTAAAAGAAAAAGTTAAAATCAAGGCTGAAGCATTTGCTATCAATGTTGATGGAAAAACCGTTGCTTATGTGGAAACTGCTGATCAAGCCAAACAAGTCTTAGATTCTATTCAGCAAAATTACGTAACGGATGAAGAGATAAAACAGCTAAATGCTAATAAAGAAAAAGCGGTTCAAACTGCTAGCGTTCCAAAATTGACTGAACATGATCAGACTCGCATATTAGACGTAAGTTTCTCTGAAAAGGTTTCAGTTTCTGAAGGGGAAATTGCACCAAATCAAATTTTAACCGTTGACGAAGCGTTAAAGCTATTACAAAAAGGAACCTTAGAAGAAAAGAAGTATAAGGTTCAATCCGGCGATGTACTTGGTAATATTGCTGCACAGCATGACTTAACACTTTCTCAACTGTTAAACCTTAATCCAGATTTAGATGAAGGCGCAGTACTTCAGATTGGTCAGGAATTAAATGTAACGGTTTATGAACCTTTTATTGATGTTGTCGTCGAATACGAAAAATACCGTGAAGAGGAAATACCTTACGAAACGAAGATCGTAGAAGATGATACCATGTACAAAGGGGAACAGGTCGTTAAACAAAATGGCCAAACTGGATTAAAAGCTGTAACCTATTTAATAAGAGATGTAAATGGAACAAAAGATAGCCAAGAAGTATTAGAATCAGACGTAATTTCAGAACCTGTTGAAGAAATTATCGTAAAAGGTACAAAAGTTATTCCATCGAGAGGAACAGGAGATTTTATCTGGCCAGCTGGTGGCGGATATATTTCGAGTAAGATGGGATACCGTTGGGGCAAAATGCATAAGGGAATAGATATTGCTCGTCCTTACGATAGAACCATTAAAGCTTCTGATAATGGAGTCGTTGTTGAAGCAGGATGGGATGGTGGCTACGGTAATAAAGTAGTGATTAACCATAATAATGGGTATAAGACTGTATATGCTCACTTGTCTTCTATAAGTGTCAGTGTGGGTCAAACTGTTCCAAAAGGCTCCAAGATTGGTGTAATGGGCTCTACTGGTAACTCTACTGGTGTTCATCTCCATTTTGAAATCTATCAAAATGGTAAACTTAAAAATCCTTTAGATTATATAAATAATTAAATCTGAGCTCTCAGCATCTGCTGGGGGCTTTTCTACTAGAATGCCATATATGTTATGATTTGGGAAAAACTCAATTTCAATACATGACTAGTTGAAAATTAAAGGATAATAAAAAAGAAAGAAGAATTAGTTTATAAGTCCGACCAAATCGTATCAGCTAGGCTAATGGATGAATACAAATTTAATACATGATAAAGTAAAATAAAGGCTGTTTTTCGTAAAGAGTGTTGTTTCTTGCACATTAAGTTCGACTACAGTTGATTGGAGTGGAAGGTGCTTGACTCCTGTGGGAGGAAGGGACAAGGGAGACCCCGCAGGAGCGACAGCGACGAGGAGGCTCCCGGACCGCCCACGGAAAGCAAGCACCTGCAACGGAAATCAACGTCCTTTGTTAATAGAATAAACTATTGTCTAAAAGCAACATAGTATGCGAAAATAGCGAAAATAAAAAAATAAGGTTCTCTTTGGAAGGAGAATAGAACATGGATAAAAAGATACTAGTAGTCGATGATGAAAAGCCAATTGCAGATATTCTACATTTTAATTTAGAGAAAGAAGGATACGACGTTCATTGTGCATATGATGGGAACGAAGCCCTCAAACTAGTTGAGGAAATTAAGCCTGATTTAATCCTTCTTGATATTATGCTTCCTCAAAAAGATGGAATGGAAGTTTGTAGAGAAATTAGAAAGAAACATGAAATTCCAATCATCATGTTAACAGCTAAAGACTCTGAGATTGACAAGGTGTTAGGTCTAGAACTTGGTGCAGATGACTATGTAACAAAACCTTTTAGTACGAGAGAGTTAATAGCAAGAGTAAAGGCAAATATTAGACGTCAACAACATGTAGCTAGCCAAGCCGATGAAAAGGATGAGAACTCAGAAATAGAGGTAGGAGCCCTTACTATTCATCCTGATGCCTATGTCGTTTCAAAACGTGGAGAAACCATTGAGTTGACTCACAGAGAATTTGAATTACTTCATTACCTAGCTAAACATATAGGACAAGTAATGACTCGAGAACATTTACTTCAGACCGTATGGGGCTACGATTATTATGGGGATGTAAGAACAGTCGATGTTACAGTAAGACGTTTAAGAGAGAAAATCGAAGATAACCCAAGTCATCCTGCATGGATTGTGACAAGAAGGGGAGTCGGCTATTACTTGCGAAACCCTGATCAGGAGTAATCTGTCTTTATGAGGAAGGTAAGCTTTTTTCAATCTATACATCTTAAATTTGTACTAGTATATGTATTGTTGATTATCATTGCCATGCAAATAATTGGAGTTTATTTTAGTCGAGTGCTAGAGAATGAACTTATTGAGAACTTCCAAAATTCAGTACGTGACCGAATTAACTTGCTTTCATATAGCTTAGAAGAAGAGATGACGAAGGTACGCGATGATGAAGAAGACCCATCATTAGAACAAGAAGTGTATGAAATTTTAAAGGGGTACACAGGAACTGATATATCAGAGGTTCGAGTTATCAATATGAATGAAAAAATAATTGGAACATCTGATCCCGATAAACAAATTATAGTAGGACAAAGAACTACAGATCCTATCGTAAAGCGATCCTTAGTAATCCGTAAAATTGAGAGTGCCATTAACATAGATCGGCATTCCGGGAATCGGATTTGGGTGTTAGCTACCCCTATTAAATCCGGTGGGGAAATGATCGGTGTCATTTTATTAACTGCAGATATTGAAGCTGTCTATGGACAGCTAAGGAATATCAATGACATTTTTGCGAATGGGACTATTATTGCTCTAACCATTACGGCCATTCTTGGGATACTGTTAGCACAGACAATAACAAGACCAATTGCCGATATGAGAAGACAGGCACTTGCTATGGCAAAGGGGAATTTTTCCAGAAAGGTTAAAGTATATGGATTAGATGAAATTGGTCAACTTGCTCTAACTTTTAATAACCTAACCAAAAAGCTTCAGGAAGCCCAGGCATCAACGGAGGGTGAAAGAAGAAAACTCGCATCTGTATTGAAATATATGACAGACGGAGTAATTGCAACGGACAGGCGAGGTCGTATTATTTTGATTAACGAACCTGCTGCAGAATTATTGAATGTTTCACGTGAAACAGTCCTTTCACAGCCAATTACAACTCTCCTTGGTATTGAGGATGATTACTCCTTCGAAGATTTAATCAATGAACAAGAATCGGTAATTTTGGATTTTAGTACAAAAAACAAACCGTATATTTTACGTGCAAATTTTTCAGTCATACAAAAAGATACGGGCTTAGTAAATGGTTTAATAACTGTATTACACGATATTACAGAGCAAGAGAAGATAGATATGGAGCGTCGGGAGTTTGTAGCAAATGTCTCTCACGAGTTGAGAACACCACTAACTACAATGAGAAGTTATATAGAGGCATTAGCTGAAGGTGCTTGGAGAGATGAAGAAATCGCACCAAGATTTTTAAATGTAACTCAGACAGAGACAGAACGGATGATTAGACTTGTAACAGACCTCCTCCAGTTATCAAAAATGGATAGTAAAGATTATCGATTCCAAAAGGAAATTGTTAATTTTACTATACTCTTTAATAGAATCATCGACCGGTTTGAAATCTCTAAAAAGCAGAATGTGACATTTATTAGAGATTTACCTAATAAAACAATCTTTGTAGAAATTGATGAAGATAAAATGACACAAGTATTAGATAACGTAATTTCTAATGCGATGAAGTATTCCCCTGAAGGAGGTAACATTACATTTAAGATTCAGGAGGAACCAAAAGATATTATTTTAAGTGTGAGAGACCAAGGTGTAGGTATTCCAAAGGGTCAAGTAAATAAGATTTTTGAACGTTTTTATAGAGTTGATAAGGCACGCACAAGACAGCTAGGTGGAACAGGACTGGGATTAGCTATTGCCAAGGAAATGGTTGAAGCTCATAAAGGTGAAATATGGGCAGAGAGTAAAGAAGGAGAAGGTACAACCATTTATATAAAATTACCTTATGAACGGACAAATGAGGATGATTGGGCATGAAACTTGAAAAACTTAAATCTATAATCTTAACTGTCCTCGTCGGAATAAGCCTTGTGTTAACTTATATTCAATGGACTTATCAGCCAGGGTACGAAGCCTATAGTGAAGAAAATGATTTAATACAATCTGTTGCAATTAGTGAAGAAAAGACTATTGGAGAAGTGGTGAAGCCAACTAAATTCTTAATTCACCGTAATTCAGGAACTTTTGGGACTAGCAACATAAATGAAATAAAAGAAGTACTTGATAACTTTACAAAATGGAAATTCTCCGACATGAGTGATATAACAGTTACCATCTCTGATAATGAATTTTTTCCACTTGTACATGGAACAGATAATGTAGAGTTCATATTTGAAGACTCTGTACCACTAAATATGTATAGTAAAGTTCTAAAATTTACAGAAAATCATATACCAAGCGGCAATTTTGATCGCATTGTCGTTGATATGGGGAAATTTGATGGGAACCAAGTTACTGTATACTTTATCTCATATTTAAAGAATGAGAGGAAAATTTATCAGGCAAGGGCAACAGGTACTGATATTTCCAAATTTCAAACTAAATATTATCAAATTCCACAGAGATTTCCTGCCTATAACTATTACGAAGTAGAAGATATTCGTAGGGTATACTATCCAAGTAACGAAAATGATGAAGTAAGAGTTTTTACCTATAAGTTTTTATCTGATACTGTGGATGCAGATCTGTTTAGAGACGCTCTTTTTAGTAATCCCAACTTCGTAAAAAAACGCTATGTTACTGGTGGAGAGGAATATAGTGATATATATAGTTTGCTGAGTGTAGATTATTCTAAAAGTTCATTGTCATTCGTTAACCCTATAGGTGCTTCCGATAGTTACCTTCAAGTTCCAGATGCATTGCAAAAAAGTATAAACTATATTAACGAACACGCTGGCTGGACTGATACATTTATTTATGATAGTTGGTCCAAATACGAGAATAAGATTTCCTTCAGACTTTTCCATCAAGGACTTCCTGTCTTTAGTGAAAAGGGGCAGACAGCCATTGAAGTTATTTGGGGTAGCGAGGAGATATACCAGTATACAAGACCTTATTTCGATTTAAAGAATCATTTACGATTGGAACTAGAGACAGAAGAAGTTTCTCTTCCTTCAGGGGACTATGTTTTACAACAACTAGAAAAACAGAAACAGATAGATTTAAAGGATTTACAAGATTTGACGATAGGGTATAAAATTGAATATGACTATCAAAATCCAGTCATATCTTTAGAACCTACATGGTATTATCTGTTAGCAGGAAGCTGGTTGTCTATTACCTTTAATGAAGAAGGAGGAGACAAACATGGACTGGAGTAAAATAAAAACTATTTTTATCTTTGCTTTTTTTGTCCTGGATGGATTTCTCCTTTTTTGGGTATTGGACAAACAAAATGAGGAAAAGCTTCCCATGATGAACGAAGCTTCCTTTGAAGAACAACTAACTGCTAGTGAAATTGTCGTGGAGAATATTGATACAAATGTAAACAAAAAACAATTCTTTATAGACGCCATACCTAAAGAATTTAATTTAGATGAATTGTCCCAATTAGAAGACCAAGATGTAATTCTTGAAAATGAACTTGAGGTCATTATTTCTACTTTTAATGAGCCAATTCCAATCGTCAATGAGATAAATCAAGAATCAATGGCTCCAATTCTTTCAGAAAAGGTCTTATTCGGAGAACATTATATTTTTTGGGAATATGACAAATTAAATAATAAAGTCGTGTATTACCAAACATATAAAAATTTCCCGTTATTTAATAATCAAAGTGGTAGAATTATTTTTACTTTAAATGAGAATAACGAAGTGGTTGGCTATAAGCAGACGATGTTAGATTCGTTCGAAGAATATGGTGAACAAAATATAATAGAAGAAATGAAAGCTTTAGAAACTCTTCATGCAAACGGCAAACTTAAGCCAGGTAGTGTAGTCAAAAGTGTAGAGTTAGGATACTACACACGGGTTCAACTATCTTCTCAGGTTCTTGCACCTACGTGGCATTTTGAAATAAATGAACAGGATGACCTGTTTGTAAATGCGATTGAAGGAAGAATAATTGAAATGAATGAGTCAAATACCATAACGGAGTGACATAAATGTCTTTGTATTTTAGTGTTTTAGCAAGTGGGAGTAAGGGGAACGCAACATATATTGAAACTGATCAACATCGTTTTTTAGTGGATGTTGGATTAAGTGGTAAACAAATGGAGAACCTGTTTCAACAGATAGACAGAAGCCCAGCAGAGTTATCTGGAATTCTTGTTACACATGAACATTCTGATCATATTAAAGGACTAGGTGTATTAGCACGTAAGTATCATCTGCCCATATATGCAAATGCAAAGACATGGGCTGCCATGGACAGCCAGATTGGGGAAATTCCTATAGATTTAAAGAATATCTTCGGAATGGAGGCTGTTCATTCTTTTGGTAGTCTAGATATCCAATCTTTTGGTGTATCACACGATGCTGCGGAACCTATGTTTTACGTTTTTCACTATCAAGGTAAGAAACTAGTGTTGATCACAGATACCGGATATGTCAGTGATAGGATGAAAGGAATTATCCATAATGCAGATGCATATGTTTTCGAAAGTAATCATGATGTGCACATGTTAAGAATGGGGAGGTATCCCTGGAGTGTAAAAAGAAGAATATTAAGTGATGTTGGCCATGTCTCAAATGAAGATGCTGCAATTGCTATGAGTGAAGTGATGGGTGACCGGACAAAACGAATCTACTTAGCCCATTTGAGCCAAGATAACAACATGAAAGAATTAGCCCGTATGTCAGTAGCCCAAACCTTAAAAACTAAAGGATTATTAGCTGGTGAAGGCTTTGAATTATATGATACGGATCCAAAAGCGGCAACTTCACTAGTAGCTGTTTAACAAGATGGGAATGAGCCAATTAATGGTTCATTCCCATTTTTAGGTTAGGGAAGGTACATGGCATGGTATAAAAAGTGTGATTAAGGCAGAATAATAAGTAGAATATAGATGTCAGCTTTATAATACATATAGCTTCGGTTATTTTTTATAAAACGTTGGGTATTATGACTTCAGAAAGGGTGAGTTTCGGTGGGATACTATGACCAAGATTATGAGCAAGCTCCCAAAAACCAAAAGGGGAATAACAAAGGATATTTAATAGCCAGCTTAGTTGGAGTTGTTTTAGGAGCTCTACTAGTTATTATCGCTGTTCCTACCCTCATTAACTACAATGTTTTACCATATAATATTGAACCTGAATCTGAAGAGACGGCAGAAAATGGCGCACCAGAGTCAGCTATTCAAAAAAACATTAGTGTCAATGTAACAACCCAGGTAACAAGAGCAGTAGAAAAAGTTTCAAATGCAGTCGTTGGAGTTACAAATATCCAAGCGAATAGTTTCTGGAACCAACAATCTGAAGCGGGGACAGGTTCAGGTGTTATTTATAAAAAAGCAGGTGATGTGGCATATATTGTAACCAATCACCATGTAGTTGATGGTGCAGATCAAGTGGAAATTACATTAGCTGATGGATCAAAGGTACCTGCCCAAATGAGGGGAACTGATATTTGGAGTGACTTAGCTGTTCTTGAAATTCCATCAGAACACGTAGCCGTTGTTGCTGAATTTGGGGATTCAAATGCGCTTACGCCTGGCGAACCTGTTATTGCCATTGGAAATCCGCTTGGTTTACAGTTTTCTGGATCCGTAACAAAAGGTATAATCTCTGGGCTAGAAAGGGCTATTCCTATTGATATAGATCAAAATGGTTCTGTTGACTGGCAGGCAGAAGTTATTCAAACGGATGCAGCTATTAACCCAGGTAATTCTGGGGGAGCTTTAGTCAATATAGAAGGTCAAGTAATTGGTATTAATTCTATGAAGATTGCACAATCAGCTGTTGAAGGAATTGGACTGTCTATTCCTGTTAACTACGCAATTCCTATTATTCAGGACTTAGAACGATTTGGAGAAGTGCAGCGCCCAACCATGGGAATAACTCTAGGTGGGGACGTTAGCTCAGTATCGTCCTATCATCAAAGAGAAACGCTTGGATTACCTGAAGGAGTAGAAGAAGGCGTGTTCTTATCAGGTGTGATTCCAAATTCACCAGCAGATTTAGCAGGCTTACAAGAACTGGACGTAATCATAGCGATGGATGATGAACCAATTGCTGATATTCTTCAGCTAAGAAAATATCTTTATACACAAAAGAACGTTGGCGATCAGATGAGTGTTACTATTTATCGAAATGGTGAAAAGCAAGAAGTCGTGATAAAATTAGCTAAAGGAAATATTTAATCTACCTTGAGAGATGTGGATAAATTAAAATTCCATATCTCTCTTTTCTATGTGGATAGAAAATGGGATTATCCACATGTGTAAAAAGATAAAATCTTATAAATAATATAAGTGAGAAAAATGTATTTGATGCAAATTATGAAATTTATAAAAGAGGGTGAAAGTATTGGTTTATAGCTGCTTAGAGCATATTGATATAGCCTTAGATGATGTGGTGGATGAAACAGGTGAACCGCCAATTCTAAACAAAATTGAGCGGGAATCTGATTTATCAACAACCTGTGAATATTGTCAAAACCCGGCGATATATGTTGTGGCGAACACTCATTCTGACACAATATGTGGACAATAAATGTGTATATGTGGATAAGTTCTGTGGATATCTTGTTTGTAAAGTGAGGAGAACCTGTGAATATCACAATTATTACGGTTGGGAAACTGAAAGAAAAATATTTGAAGCTTGGGATTGAGGAGTATACAAAAAGATTGTCGAGCTATGCCAAAGTAGACATTGTAGAAGTTGCTGATGAAAAGGCACCAGAAAATCTTAGTCCTAAAGAGGAAGTACTTATAAAAGAAAAAGAAGGGGAAAGGATACTTGGAAAGGTTAGGCCTGATGACTATGTGATAGCTTTGGCCATACAGGGAGAAATGCCTTCTTCAGAAAAACTTGCCAACAAATTAGACCAGCTAGCTACGTATGGGAACAGCAAAATTGCGTTTATTATTGGCGGCTCACTCGGTTTAAGTGAGAAAGTAATGGATCGAGCCGATGAAGCCATTTCATTTTCGAAAATGACTTTTCCACACCAGTTAATGAGGCTAATATTAGTTGAGCAGATTTATCGTGCTTTTCGAATTAACCGGGGTGAACCGTACCACAAATAGTGTTATAACAAAGGGGAACGTTAGAAAAGTTAATATAGTTTCAGTTTAGGACAGGTTAGGACAGGAAAAAGCCTGTCTTTTTCTTATTTGAAGAAGGTATTGGAACGGTGTAAATTTGCTTCTAGCAAGCACTCTTTCGAATGTTGTTAGATGAGAAAGTGAAATAAGAAGTGCAGTATTACGCTTAACCCAAGTGTTTACTTGTACAAATAACCGAGTAATCTTATTGGTTATTGTTCAGTTTCAAATAAGTGGATGGACTTCTCACTTTTTTACCAGCATTAAATAGTTTATAATTATAAGATGACAGTAGAATCTTATAATCTGTAAATAAACACGTAAATATGTATTTAAGACAAATAGGTGTGTAACCTATCTAGACATCATAGGGTATAAGGATGGTAAAAATGAGCGATAGACAAACAAAAACAGATGTTATCTTAATTGGTGCTGGTATTATGAGTGCAACATTAGGAGCACTCCTGAAGGAATTAGTACCAGAATGGAATATTAAAGTGTTTGAGAAGCTTGCAAAGCCCGGGGAAGAAAGCTCGAATGAATGGAATAATGCGGGGACGGGCCATGCTGCATTGTGTGAGCTTAACTACACAAATGAAAAACCAGACGGATCTATAGATATAAGTAAGGCGATTAAGATTAACGAGCAGTTTCAAGTCTCAAAGCAATTTTGGTCCTATCTTGTAAACCGTAAACTGATTACTAACCCGCAGGAATTTATTAAGGCATTGCCTCATATGAGCTTAGTACAAGGGGAATCAAATGTAACATTCTTAAAGAAACGTTTTGAAGCGCTTTCAAATAACCCATTATTTCAAGGGATGGAATACTCAGATAACCCCGAGAAACTAGAGGAATGGATTCCGCTTATTATGAATGGGAGAACTTCAAAAGACCCTATTGCGGCAACAAAAATTGATTCAGGAACGGATGTCAATTTTGGTGCTTTAACACGTATGTTGTTTGATCACTTAAAAAATAATAAAGTCGAGGTACACTACAAGCATAGTGTTAAGGATATTAAGCGGACTAGCGATGGTTCTTGGGAAGTCAAAGTTCTCGATATGGATAGCGGTAAAATGGAGCACCATACATCTAAATTTGTATTCATTGGCGGTGGAGGTGGAAGCCTACCTTTACTACAAAAAACCGGTATACCGGAGTCAAAACATATTGGAGGATTCCCGGTTAGCGGACTATTTATGGTTTGTAAGAATCCAAAAGTTATAGAGCAGCATCATGCAAAAGTGTATGGCAAAGCTAAAGTAGGTGCTCCTCCAATGTCTGTACCGCACCTTGATACAAGATTTATCAATGGCAAAAAGGCATTATTGTTTGGACCTTTTGCTGGCTTCTCACCCAAATTTTTAAAGACAGGGTCGAACCTTGATTTGATACGATCTGTAAAACCTAATAATATCCTTACGATGTTAGCGGCTGGCGTCAAAGAGATGGCACTGACTAAATATTTGATTCAGCAAGTGCTGTTGTCGAATGAAAAGCGTATGGAAGAGCTTCGTGAGTTTATTCCAAATGCTAAGCTGGAAGATTGGGAGATAGTAGTAGCTGGCCAACGAGTGCAAGTAATTAAAGATACAGAGGCTGGAAAAGGAACACTGCAATTTGGTACGGAGGTTGTTAGTGCCACTGATGGTTCAGTAGCTGCTCTGTTAGGTGCTTCTCCAGGTGCTTCAACTGCCGTTCATGTTATGTTAGAGGTACTAGAAAAGTGTTTCCCACAACATATCAAAGAGTGGGAGCCAAAAATTAAAGAAATGATTCCTTCCTTTGGAGTGTCACTCTCAGGGAATCCAGATTTATTCAAAGATATCGATAAATCAACCTCACAAACGCTGGGTCTTAGCAAAAAAGAACCGGTTAATAGTTAGTGATGATAAGTAAAGAACCTTTAATCATTATGGATTGAAGGTTCTTTTTTCTATCCCCCAGAAAGGGAGACTGTATATCAGTCTCCTTTTCTACTACTATTTAACTACTAAGACTGGACACGGTGATTGATTGGAAATTTGACTACTAACACTTCCGAGGATTAGCTTTTTAATGCCACTGACTCCTCTATTTCCGACAATTATGAGATCTACATTATTTTGTTGTGCATACTCATAAATTTCATCCGCCGGATTACCCATTAAGATTTCATAATCTACTTCAGTTAATGTAGGTGAAAGGCTACTTTTAGCAATAGATAGAATTTCTCCAGATGTGTTATCACTATATTCCCGATGTTTCATGCCTGATTCTTCTGGATTATGAACAGGGTCTACGTAGGATTGTGGATGGTTAATAATATCATTCCCATTTATTGCACTTTGTACAGAAAAGGGCTGATCTACAGGGATGGTAGCTGCCGGTTTCGACTCATCCACATAAATAACTGTTAATCGCGCATGACTAAATTTCGTTAGATTCTCTGACATTTTTAAAGCTTCTCTACTATCTTTAGACCCATCAAAAGCTACTAATATGTTTGAAAAAGTTTTGTTCATTATAAACAGCTCCTCATATGGTTCAGTTTATTTAGTAAAATAGCTTAAATCATAGGTAAAATATAGGTAATTAAAAACCATAGGATACCGAAAAATATAATCAAGTAGGCTGTATATTTAATGAGAGTCGTTCCAACAAGGCTAGAATTTGATTTCTTTTCCTTTTTTTCAACGTGAATGTTTTTATCTTCCATGAAGAACACTCCTTTTTTACAAAGTCTTAGACTATTGCTTTTTCGGCTGGTAATGATGTTTTATCTACGGGTTTAAAGTAGTTCTGTAAATCAAAAATGACTTGATTAACGTTATTTCCTTGTACAACAATTTTTACTTCATCATTACTCTTACAGGTTAAAAGAAATGAAACAAGTTTTGGTAGGTTATTAGGATTTAAAACTTTGCGCTGGCTAATCATATAAATATTTCCGCTGTAGTTTCTAGTAAATTGATGAAAAGAAAGTATACGATCCATTGAAGTATCCTCATGTAAAGTTATTTGAGTAGATAGGATTTCTTTCAAATTCATCTCCTCCTAAATTAATGACTTAGTAGTATTTACACAATCTTTGGACAAATTAAACGTTTTCAATATTTAAGAAGAGGTAACAAATGTAACAAAATCCCTTTGTTTAGATATTGTTAAGCCATTTCTAAGCGTATTTAAGATAAATCTTTAGCAATTTTATGGTTTTGCTAGTGTCATAGTCTTCTACCAACCCTCAGCATCTTTAATCTCGAAATATAGGCTTATATCCGAATTTACTGATAATTTAATCTATAGTAAGGTTAATATATACCGTTCAAGACTTGGTTTATGAAGGTACCCTGCTTATCCCTTCTATATGTATTCTCCAATTCGAGAGCTCGTTTGGAGTCTCCAGTCTTTTCATTTACCCCTTATTTAATTTAGAAATCTCACAACCTAAGATCAATAACATTAAGGAGTGGTTTGTTGCAAACCGATAATATTAAAAAACCTACATTTATGTATGCACTATCTATGTTAATTGCAGCGATTGCTGTTATTTCAGTGGGGATACTCGCATTTGATGCACCGATTCAAATTCTGATGTTTATCAGCATGCTTGTACTAATTCCGTTTATGATGGGGTTGGGTTTTAGTTATAAACAAGTTGAAAAGTCGATGATAAGTTCGATGAGTAGGGCGTTACAGCCAGGGCTGATTTTATTAACCGTCGGTATTTTAATCGGTGCATGGATCGCATCCGGTACCGTACCAACGTTAATTTTCTATGGAGTAAATGCGATATCACCCCAGTTCTTTTTAGTTACAACCTTACTATTTTGTTCACTTGTATCAGTGGCCACGGGAACTTCATGGGGAACGATTGGGACAGCAGGGATTGCCATGATGGGGGTCGGAACAACTTTAGGAATACCAGTTGGAATTACAGCAGGTGCTATTATTAGTGGGGCTTACTTTGGAGACAAAATGTCACCCCTTTCAGATACAACAAACTTAGCACCAACAGTAACAGGTGGGGAGTTATTCACCCATATCAAGCACATGCTTTGGACGACAATACCTGCATATATAATTACAGCCGTGATTTTTACCTTGATTGGCTTAAAGTATACAGGAACTGTAGATGCTGCAAGTGTTGGCCAACTTACATCTTATCTAAATGAGGCTTTTAATCTGGGTATTGTACCGTTAATTCCTATTGCTGTGTTAATAACATTGCTAATGCTAAAAAAGCCAGCTATTCCATCCATTTTTATTGGAGCAGCAGTAGGTGGGATCATTGCAATGGTTTATCAAGGTGTAAGTTTTGGTGATATTATTAACATTTTCTATAGCGGTTACCAAGTAGAATCTGGAATTGCAATAGTTGATAGTTTACTTCAACGTGGTGGGTTAGTCAGTATGATTGCCCTTGTAGCTTTATTCTTATTTGCCCTTGGTCTGGGTGGTATGCTAGCGGAAGCGGGAGTATTAGAAGCTCTCATTGCATCTTTCGCTCATAAAATTCAACATACAGGAACACTTGTCTTTGTCACTATTATTGTAAGTTATGCGACTCTGGCAATTGGTGGATCTGTTTACTTCTCAACTGTAATGGGTGGTACTTTAATGAGACCGATATTTGAAAGGTTAAATTTAAAACCTGAAAATCTCTCAAGAGTACTTGAGGATACAGGGACACAGAGTTCGTCACTTGTTCCATGGACTGGTAGTGGTTTATACACGGCTGGTGCACTAGGAGTTGCAACAGGTGCGTATCTTCCATTCTGTTTCTTGGCTCTTATTACACCTCTCGTTTCCCTTTTCTATGGAATTACAGGGATCACTATGACCAAGTATGAGGAACCAAGGGAAAAAAGAAAGAAAACTGCTATGAAGACAGTAGAAGCTTAATTGATTATAAAGAACCTCTACCCAAAAAGGTAGAGGTTCTTTTTTAAAAAAAATAAAAAGTTGGATTAACAAAATGAATCATTGGATGAAGGATTCTTTAATCCGAACAATGGACGGATAAATAGGGCTAAGAACGTACCAAGCATGGCCATAATCATCCATACCCATCCATGTAAACTAAAGGATGAAATTCCACCAAAGTAGGCACCAATGTTACAGCCAAAAGCAAGACGTGCTCCGTAACCCATTAAGAGTCCTCCTAATATAGAAGCTCCGGCTACACCAAGCTTAATCTTCCTAGGTTTAAATGTTCCTTGGAAGGAAGCCGAAATAAAGGCTCCTAACATAATTCCGAAGTTCATCACACTTGTTGAGTCAGCCAGTACAGTTGTTTTTAACGCTTCCCCATTAGCACCAGAGAAATAACCCCAACTAGTTACATCAACGCCTGTTGCAGAAAGAAACTTTCCACCCCAAAGTGCAAATGCAGAAGTAATTCCCCATGGAGTACCTCTAACTGTCAAGGTTAATGCGTTTAATACTGCCAATACAACAGCCGCCACGAACAATGGCCATGATCCCCGGAGTACTTTTTTCCACCCAGTTGTAGTTGGGAGTGGCTTCATCATAGGTGGATTTTTCTTTTTAGCAATTTGAACAGTTATCCAATAAATCATAGCGAAAAGAAGCATTTGTACAAACCAAGCTCCTAAATAACCAAAATTAGTGGATTCTGCTAATGAAATTGCAGGAAGAGATGGTGTTTCTTCCATCCAAAATGAAAAATGGTAAGCCCCTAGAGTGGAACCAGCAATAAACGAAACAAGAGTGATAACCATGGAGGATGAACCTCCACCTAAGTTGTATAACGTTCCTGAAGCACAGCCATTGCCAAGTTGCATTCCTATTCCGAATAAAAATGCACCCAAAAGTACACTCACACCAACTGGAGAAACGTAACCAGAGGGCGTCACTCCTGTAAAGCTAAAACCAGTACTTAGGATGATTGCAAATAGTGTTGTAGATACAGCGAACATTAACATATGAGCCTGAAGCCCTTGTACATTTCCAACGGATGTTAATCTACGAAAAGCAGATGTGAATCCAAATCGGGCATATAGTAATGTAGTACCTAACGCTAAACCAATAATAAACAAGATTCCCTGTGTCCAGTTAGTAGAATTAACGATGGCTACTAAAAGAAGGATAGAAACTAGAATTCCAAGAGAGACTAACCTTTTTTGCATTGGACTTAGATTTGTGACAATCGTTGTGGCTCCTGTATTTCTAGTGGGCTGATTTATATCTAAAGTTGTTTGTGTCAATTTATTCACCTCAAAACCAATAAGAATAGTAGGGATTGTGCTCATCTATACTAGTACATACGAATATAAATGTAAAGAGGAAACTCTTTCAAGTTATAATAGGTAAAATTTGGTCCCTAGTTCAATAGGTTCAAAATACTGGATGAACTTACTAATAAGAAAAGGAGGAAAGTATTACAAGACTAAAAGAAAACAATAAAGTGTACATGTATACAGGTTGTTTTCTTTTGTATACGAAAACGTGTGCTTGTACACAAAAGAGTACGCATATAGTAGTGTCAATGAGTGTACAAACCGGATATCTTGTACACATCAATGTTTACTTGTGTTCTATTATGAACACAACTTTCGGATGATTGTGGAATTGACATCTCCGAATTACGATTTATATATGGTGGGATGAGCTCACCATATATCTTTTGGAGGTGTGATTATGAGTAAAAGTAGAATTGCTGCCATCGATGTAGGTAATGACTCTGTTAAAGCGGTATTCGGTAATGCCGATTACGAATTAAGTATCCCTAACGTCATTGCAAGGGATACCGAAGATAGACCAGTAATCGGAATAGAAGAACTAGATAATAAAGATCCTCTAGAAGGCATTCATATTAAAGTCCACTCCCCTGCCTTAAAAGAAAATAATGTAATATACCGAGTAGGTAATTTAGCAACAAAAAGTGACAATGCTACTGAATTAGACCAAGGAAGTAGTAAGTCTGAAGAAGATCAAACATTGGTCATGTTATTCGCAACATTAGCCCTAGATGCTGTGAGAGAGCATAAGGATAGTAGTGTTATAGACGCTGACTATACATTAGGGACCGGTTTACCACTTCGAGAAGTAAAAGAAGGAAAAGATGTCGGTTACCGTTCACGCCTATTGAGTTCAGTTCATCAAGTAGAATTTTTAGTAACCCCGAAGTACCAAGGGATAAAAGTAAATCTTAAATTTAACCAAGTGAAGGTATATCCAGAGGGATTTGCTGCTTTTATTAACTTAGTGATGGATAACAATTTAAATATTATCAACCGGGATTTAATAGACAAACGGATTCTAATACAGGATATCGGTGGCCTTTCAACAGATGTTGCAGTCATTAAGAATCGAAATGTAGATGATGATAAAGCGCAAGGATTTAATTTAGGTGTTGCTGAATCTCTTGAAGCTATTAGGGAAGAAATAAGAACGAAACATGGCGTTGAACTTGATAGTCGGAGAGATGTGGTGGAAATTATAACTAAAAAGCAAGATCGGAACCATATCATGGTCAAAGGTAGCCGGACAAGCGTTCACGACATTACAGATAGAATTCTCTTAGACTTAGCCAAGAAGCAGTACCGGATACTACGAAACATCTGGCAAAAGAACTCCCAAACTGAAATTTGTTATTTTGTAGGTGGGGGAGCCATTGTCCTAAAGGACTACCTTAAAATGCTTAATAATAGCTTAGATGGCTATAACATTGGCTTCTTTGAAGACGAGAAAGAAAGTGTTTGGATGATGGCAAATGCTTACTATAAGTTAATTTCTGATTACTATAGGAAGAACAATAAAGAAAAAGAGAAGCAAACTGTAGAAAAATAGGGTGATTTTATGCCGAACAAGGGAACTAGCCGGATACAAAGAGGACAGGCACTCACCTTTCGAATCCCTTCTGACACTCCGGATCACATCATTAAGCAATTGCAAAATCTAAAGGAAACAGAAAAAAGGAATTTCTCTAGTAAAATTGCGGAATATGCCCTAGAAGGTGTAGGTAAGTCATTAGCTAAGGAAAGAGAGACCATTACTATACCTCTTCCGAAACCATTAAATAAAGAACAACGCAATTGGCTGAAACATTCTCACTCTGAAGCTTTACTAGGCAGTATTGTATATCAATTATTAGTAGATCCTGTTCGGGCAACATCTATTTTAGCCTCACTAAATAGCACAGCACCAGATATTGATGATGCACTATACTTACAAGAGGAAGAGGACATATTTAATACTGATGAACATTCTATCTCAGCTATTCATATGAATAGTTTTTTAGAATCCTCGGAAGAAACCAAGACCACACCTGATGACCTAAGGGATCAGAACAAGGAAGATGATTTACTTAACTTCGATTTAGAAAAGGCTAGAGAAGAGTTGGCTTCTTCTAGAGAGGATACGAATGATGTTAAAGAAGAAGATCCGGATGATTTGCTTGGTGACTTTTTAGCATTGATGAATAAATAAAAAGAAAGCTGGTCCTATAGATTCTATAAGATCAGCTTTTTAAAAGTTCTATACGTTTTTTCCCTTTTTCTGTTAGTCTCTGCCATTTCCTTATGAATTCTTTGTATCTGGATAGTTTTTTATAATCATTAGGGGCTTCTACTGGGTCACTTATTCCATTCACAATTAAAGTAATCTTAAATCTTTGCCCTGGTTCATCAATAAAATAAGAGCCAATTTTAAAGATGTCCGCCTTTGAAAATAGATCATGTAGACGTAGATTTATTTGACGAAATGCTTCCATATCTACCCCTCTTGTATATCCAATGTTAATAATTAACTGCTTTCCGTCTGTAAAGTCCTCCGGTAGATAAGGAGTTGAAAATAAATACTTTAAAGGCTCATCAAAAGATTCCCCTTCAACTGTATGGACAAAAAGAGGGCCTCTATGTTTATTGATAAATGACTTTATATCTTGAAAGTCTATATTCATGTCACCGGTTTCCTCAATAATTTGTTTTAGCAAGGTTATGGTATGTTCTTCTATAGAACTAAACGTTAGGTTCGCTTCCCGAATGGTTGTACTACTATCGATCATTTCCATAAGGGCATCACTGTGAAAATAGATAACAGCATCACATATTTCCTTCATTCTAAAATATTGGGTTGTTGCCGTATTGAATCTTTTTTTACCTTCAAAGCGGAAAGGATAACGAAAAATCCCAATTAACAAATCTCTTTCCTCTTTTAATGAATGTAGATTTGTAATTAACTCTTCCGTCTCACTAGAGTTACCACCAATAAAGCGATAAAAACATAGATTTTCAGAGTCTACTTTTCCTTTAATTGACCTGTCTACTTCAAGAGCGCCATTTGTTATTTGATATATTTTCCCTGTGGTTTCCATACCTTCTTCTCCTATAAAAAGCAAATTTTCACCATTATATAAGATATTTTCTGAAAATTTTGTCATAACCTGTTAATAAAATCGACTAATTTTGTAGAATGCTGGATAATGCTGAAAGATTCCGTTTTTCCCTTAAATTGGATGTACTTTCGGATTATTAAACTTTTATAAAAATTGTAAAATTCTTAAAAATAGATATAAACTTTAAGTCACTTGATATACACTATCCATAAGGGAGGGAGTGACGGTGGGGAAGTTTAGTAGGGTTGAAAAAAGTTGGATGATGTATGACTGGGCAAACTCAGCCTATTCTATTATCATTACGACTGCAATCTTTCCAATTTACTATAAAACGGTTGCCAATAACGCAGGTATAGAGGCTTCAGATTCTACGGCTTACTTAGGGTATACTATTTCAATTGCTACATTTATCTTGGCTTTGTTGAGCCCTATTTTAGGAACAATAGCTGATTACAAAGGTATGAAAAGAAAGTTCTTTACTTTCTTCTTTCTACTAGGGACTTTATCGACCATAGGTTTACTGTTTGTACCAAGTGATAGCTGGTTTATTTTGCTCATTGTTTATACTTTAACATCCATAGGAGCTAGAGGAGCTAATGTTTTCTATGACGCCTATATAGTAGACGTTACAAAGAAGGAGAGAATGGATGAATTATCAGCTAGAGGATACGCTCTAGGTTACATTGGTAGTGTGATTCCGTTTATAATTTGTATCGCAATTATCATTTCATCTCAAAATGGCGTGATCCCACTATCCGTTACCACTGCCAGTCGAATTGCATTTTTAATTACAGGTGTTTGGTGGATTCTGTTCACTATACCGATGTTGAAGCATGTTAAACAAAGGCATGGTGCGGAGCGGGAGCCTAGGATTGTGGTAAATAGCTTTAAACGACTTTGGCAAACCTTTAAAGAAATTAGACAATATCGTACCATTTTTCTGTTTTTGTTAGCCTACTTTTTTTATATTGATGGCGTTGGAACCATCATTTCGATGTCAACGGCCTATGGGACAGATTTAGGTCTAGGCTCTGTGGACCTGATTATTGCCCTACTAGCGGTTCAAATCGTTGCAGCCCCGTTTGCTCTATTATTCGGAAAGCTAGCCAATAAATTTGGGGCAAAAAAAATGATCTATTCAGGTATCATCATTTATATAATTGTATGTATTTATGCAATGTTCCTGGAGACAATAGTAGATTTTTGGATTTTGGCTATGTTGGTTGCGACTTCTCAAGGTGGCATACAAGCATTGAGTCGCTCTTACTTTGCGCAGATGGTACCAAAAGAGAAATCAAACGAATTCTTTGGCTTTTACAATATTTTCGGACGCTTTGCTGCAGTGACAGGTCCCTTTTTGGTTGGATTAACAACACAGTTAACCAGTAGTTCTGCCTTAGGCGTTTTTAGTCTGGTTATCCTATTTATCATTGGTTTTGTTATATTAATATTCATCCCGAAAAATGCCGTGGCAGTTGCAGCAGATGAAGGAATAGATTCAGTCTATTAGTTAGTAAAAAAGAGGGTTTTCTCTAATTTGAGATAACCCTCTTTTTTAGTGATAGGTGTTATTGAATCTCACTGAGAGTCTAAGAAATTTTCAGCTGCCTCCCTACTGGGGAAGATAAGATTGGAACCCATTTCATCCAATCTTAGTTTTAAGTATGGGATTAGGTAGGAAGAACTCGTGTATAAGGCAATGGCTTTTACACCTTTATCACTTGCCAATTGTCGGAGTTCTTCCATTTCGTCTTCAACATCAGGAGTGTTTGTTATTTCACTCATCATATCAATTAGAATAGTGAATCCTGGGGAGGTTTTTTCTAATGTCTCTTTTATAGCCTTACAATATATATCCACATTTTCTTTTGTAATCAATTCCCTAATACGGACAAATTGTCTATTTAAAGTGGGATCATAATAAACAATAAATTTAGATTTATAATACCAATTCGTTAACTCCATTTTTATGGAGGGAGCTTCTGATTCTACCCTAATAAAAGCCTCATTTTCTTTACCATCAAATATCATGGCTTTAAATAACTCTAGTTGAACCTCTTCAACGGAAAGGTGAAAAATGATAGATGAATTATTTCCTCTCCCTCTTCCTGGAATCCAGGTAATCCATCCAAAGCTATTCATTTTCTTAATGACAATCCGCATATTTCGGAGAGAATAAAACAAATCGTCAGCTAAGTCATATAAGCTTACGTTTATTTGTTCACCATTTTGTACCTCTGCAAATTTCTCTCGAAGTGTAATATATATTTCCTCAATCTTCATCATCCACTCCCCTTAAGAGAGGAAACTCCTCCGTAATCACTTTACCTCTTTAAATGTTTTCTTACTTGCTATAATGCTAAATGAAAACTGGCTTGGGTTTTGCAAAGTACTTTTCAGAAAATAACAATTATATATTATTATAACATTATTTCCTTTGCATTCTTATGGAGCTTCTCTATTGATGGGAGGGAAAAATATGAGTTCAGAAAAAGGAATGGCTCGAAAATTAAAAGGCTGGACTAGTTGGGGAGGATAAAAGAAAACGGTTCTTGTGTTTCTATAGCTTTAGAAATACAAGAACCGTTTTTTTCAGTTTTAGTATACTTTGTCTCCGTTAAAGATTGAATTCTTTACTACCACATAGTCTACATTTCGAATAGCATCTAATTTATTTCCGCCTGCGTATGAGATGGAGGATTGTAAATCCTGCTCCATTTCCGTCAACGTATCTTGTAGGGCACCTTTATACTCGACATACATTTTTTTACCTTCTACGTTCTTCTTTTCGCCTTTTTGGAATTCCGAAGCAGAACCAAAGTATTCCTTGTATAGCTTCCCTTCTCTTTCAACTGTTTCTCCTGGTGATTCTTCATGTCCAGCAAATAGGGAACCAATCATAACCATAGTCGCACCAAAGCGAATGGACTTGGCAATATCACCGTGTGTACGAATTCCACCATCAGCAATAATAGGCTTACTTGCAGCCTTGGCACACCAACGCAATGCAGCTAGTTGCCATCCGCCAGTTCCAAAACCAGTTTTGATTTTAGTAATGCAGACTTTACCTGGTCCAATCCCTACTTTTGTAGCATCTGCACCAGCATTCTCTAACTCTCTGACGGCTTCAGGAGTTCCCACATTCCCCGCAATGACAAAGCTTTCTGGTAAAAGACCTTTTATGTGTTGAATCATCTTAATGACTGCATTAGAGTGACCGTGGGCAATATCGATCGTAATGTATTCTGGGATTACACGTTCATCTGCTAATTGTTGGATAAAATCATATTCTTCTTCTTTCACTCCAACACTAATAGACGCAAATAAACCTCGTGCATGCATATCCTGGATAAAAGCTAAACGCTTTTCTGGTTGGAAGCGATGCATAATATAAAAATAGTCATTTTCAGCTAGATAAAGAGCAATTTTCTCATCAATAATCGTTTGCATATTAGCAGGCACCACAGGTAGCTTAAATGTTCGTCCACCTAGAGTTACCTTTGTATCACATTCAGAACGGCTATTTACTATACATTTATTTGGAATTAGTTGAATATCTTCATAATCAAATACGTTTTCCATGAGTTACACCCCTAAACACGAATATTAAATTACTTTCGTTTTCAAATGTTCGTACATAAATAATGTAACCCATTATGAACAGGATGTCAAAACGTTTTCAATTTCGACCGCTGTGTAAGCTGTTTTCCACACCATGAGACACGGTGAGCGTATGATATACTGAGTATAAAAGAACATTGGTATGATGGAGAAACTCAATGATGGATGGGAGAGATATGATGGATTTACATTCAATTTTAAACAAAGCCAAAAATCATTCCCCTTCTATACTTGGAAGCAAGGATTTTTCAAAATACGCAATATTACTCCCTCTTATTCACAAAAATAATGAGGTACATATCTTATTTGAAGTTCGTTCCCATAAGCTTAGAAGGCAACCAGGAGAAATATGTTTTCCGGGTGGGAGAATCGACCGAGAGGATCATGATGAAAGGCAGGCTGCTTTGAGAGAAACAAGTGAAGAGCTTGGGATAGAAGTTGAGAATATAGTTGATGTATTTCCGTTAGACTATATGGTATCCCCTTTTGGTATGATGGTGTATCCATTTGTTGGTGTTCTTAACTCCCCAGAATCTATCCAGCCGAACAAAGAGGAAGTGGCAGAAGTTTTTACTGTCCCCCTTACTTACTTCTTAGAAAACAAGCCAAAAATTCACCATGTTAATGTGAATGTCCAACCAGATGAAAACTTCCCTTATGATTTAATTATTGGCGGAAAAAACTATAACTGGAGAATGAGAAAAATAGATGAGTATTTCTACATATATGAAGATAAAGTAATTTGGGGATTAACTGCGAAAATATTATCTCATTTTGTAGAGATGGTAAGAAACTAATTTTTAGTAAGCATTATTTTTTGAGTCTTATCCCGGATATGCTACAATTCAACTACAAAAGTAAATGAGGTGTTTAGATGAAAATCGAAGTATGGTCAGATTTCGTCTGTCCTTTTTGTTATATAGGGAAACGTAGATTAGAAAATGCATTAGAGCAATTTCCGCACAAAGATCAAGTAGAGGTAGAGTTCAAAAGCTTTGAGCTTGACCCAAACGCTCCTGAGTATTCTGGAAAAAGTATTCATGAAGCACTTGCTACAAAGTACGGAATGACTATAGAACAAGCTAAGCAAGCCAACCAAAATGTAGGTCAACAGGCTGCTAGTGTAGGTCTTACTTTTAATTTTGACGAAATGAAACCAACGAACACCTTTGATGCACACCGCTTAGCAAAGTTTGCAAAGTCGCAGGGTAAGGAAAAGGAAATTACAGAAAAGCTCCTTTACGCATATTTTACAGAATCAAAAAACTTAGGTGATATCGATACACTTTTAGATATTGCTGAAGGGTCTGGCCTTGATAGAGAGGATGCATTGGCAATTTTAAAAGATAAAAATGCATACGCAAACGATGTTCGAATTGATGAAGGATTAGCCGGTCAGTACGGTATTAGCGGGGTTCCATTCTTTATCATCAATCAAAAATATGCAATCTCTGGTGCTCAACCCTTAGAAACATTCGTTGGTGCGCTTCAAAAGGTATGGGAGGAAGAAAATCCAAAGCCTAAATTTGAAGATTTATCAGGAAATGATAGTAACGATGCATTTTGTGCAGATGGTAGCTGTGTGGTACCTCCGGTTAAGGAATAATCACAGGGGTTTGTCTTAGAAAGACTTTGAAAATAGCCATATTTATATGAATAACGGAACCTGTGTCCGGTTAGTGGAGCGAAGTGGACAGGAGATCCGTTATCTGCACAAAAATGTGTGTTTTTGTGGGTTTGGTGGACAGAGAATCCGTTATTTGGCATAAATCAGCAAGAAAAGACCATAAAACAGTGTAATAGCGGAACGAGAGTCCGTTTCCTCCTTGAAAACTGCTATTTTTACAAGAATAACGGAACCAGTGTCCGGCTAGATAAACGCAAAAGGATGAGGAGAAACATAAATGGTTTTCTCCTCATCCTTTTCTTATGAATTACCGGCCAATCCTTTTCAACTATTCAATTTTCACATGAATTGTGTCAATTGCATTATACCCATATCCTTTTCGATTCCAAAATGGTTGCTTTGGTTGAGTGCGATTAGCTGAATCAGTAGCTTTTGATAAAATTGTGTATTCCCCTTTTTTCGTCACATCCCATTCAAAGGACCAGTTAACCCAATCGTACCCATGAGTATCCTGGTTTTCCAAATTGGCAGTTATCCAGGTATCCCCGTTATCTGTACTGATTTCTACCTTTTTAACAAATCCAGTTCCAGTCCATGCAATTCCTTTAATCGTGTGTTTCCCTGTATTCAGTATTTCTCGATTTAATGGTTTTTGGATAGTTGAGTTTACGTTTATGGTAGTAACAGGTCGTGCTCCTTCGTTATCATCCTTGTTAGGGTAATAGACATAATCTATAGATTGAAAAGGTCCTGCGAACTCCTTATCAATAATGGTTATTTGTTTAATCCACTTAACTGAGGCCATGGCATACCATTGTGGGACAATTAAGCGTAAGGGGTATCCGTGTTTAAAAGGAATCGGTTCGTTGTTATATTCATATGCAATGAGGGTGTCGGGATGGAGTGCTTTCTCTAAAGGTAAGCTTCTAGTAAAACTGTATAGGTGATCTAAATCAGATCTTTCTCCGAAGTCATATCCTTCTATAACGACTTCTTTTGCGCCATTTCTTAGTCCAACTTTATCAAGAAGGTTTCGTAGGGGAACCCCCGTCCAATATCCTTGACTGATGGCCCCCTTTTCCCATTGTTCTCCAAAAACTTTTGGTTTAAAAAAATGACGTTTGTTTCCAGAACACTCAAGCAGTACTTTGATCGTTTTTGAAGGAAGTTGATAAATCTCCTGTAAAGAAAGGACACGTGGTTTTTGTACGTAGCCATTGATTGTAAGAAAATAATTGGAATAAGACAGCTGCGGGAATAAAAAGTGATTTCGCCTGTAAAAAAGTTTGGGATGGACATGATTATTTTCGATAAATTGGATGGGTGTTTCCTGATTCTCAGGTTGTAAACTATGGGTCTTTAAATAAGGCCTTTCAGACGGATGCTTTTGATTACTCATACATACCTCCTGCCATATTTAATTTCAACATTTATATATATGTTGAAACAACAAATTATATAAAAAAAGAGAAAGGTACATTACCTTCCTCCTACCTTGCTATTCTGCTTGTGATGAAACACTCTATATAAAATAAATGCAATACCGGATAATAGAATACCGGAAATATAAGGGAGACCAATGGACATTGAGAAAAGCAAGCCTCCTAATGGTGGGCCGATGATTCTTCCAAGGGAATCAAAGGAAGACAGTAATCCGGTTGTACTACCATGTCCTGCTGTTGATTGTTTAGTTAGCAAAGAAGAAACACTAGGTCGAATGAGCCCATTTCCGATCCCAAACACCGTTAAAAAGATTGCGGCTGTAACAAAGCTCTCAGTGAATAAAATGAGAGCAAAGCCTACAGCAGAGACAAAAATTCCGATCTGTATGACAAATCCTTCCCCAAACTGTTTCGTTAATCTTCCGACTAAACCACCTTGAACGATTGCACCAGCTAATCCCATAATCATGAAAATGTAGCCTAATTCTACTGTGCCTAAACCAGCTGTTTCAGCTGCAAAGTACGCAAAGGTTGCTTCTAAGCCAGATAGCGATAAAGAAACAAATAATTGAAGGAAAAATAAGAAGGAAAGGCGTCCTTTTAACATTTCGGATATAGGAGCTCTTTTCTGTTGACCTTGGCTTCTTTTGTCTTCAGGTAAAGATTCCTTTAATAAAAATAAGACAAGAACAAAAGTTAATAGAGACGAAGCCCCAGCTAAATAAAAGGGAGTATGTAAGTTTTGTTCAGAGAATATTCCCCCGATAGCGGGTCCGAAAATAAATCCAAGTCCAATTGACGCGCCAATTATCCCCATGCCTTTTCCGCGGTCTTCTTCAGAAGTAATATCGGCCACATAGGCCATTACAGTAGGCATATTAGCAGAGGATAAAAAGCCCCCGATTATCCTAGCGGCAAAAAGCATCCAAAGCTGGGTTGCGATTCCCATTAAAAAGAATGAAAGAGCAAGCCCAAAAATCCCAATCATGATAACCGGCTTTCTACCGATCTTGTCAGAGATCCGCCCCCACATTGGAGCAAATAAAAGCTGCATTAGTGAGTAAACAGCCATTAAAAATCCTAGTTGTGTAGGAGAGGCGCCGATTTCTTCAGCGTAAAAAGGTAATACCGGAATAATAATCCCAAATCCAACCATTACAAGAAACATAACAGCAAAGAGAATGGGAAGTGATTTTTTCGTTTCCAACATGAAGTCACTCCAAAATAAAGAACTATATATCTCTCTTATCATAATGGAAAACAACAAAAATTGCGAAGTTAAGTAATAAAAAAGTAGACGACACATTAACCACAAGAAAGAGTTCTCCATTTATACATTGCAAATTCTCGATGATATAATGTTTATGAGTAGAGCACATTGAATAAACAAGAAATAGCAGAGGGAAAATACTCTAGTTTTACATAATAGAAAAGGAGTGAACGTTATATGTCAAATTCCTACGAAATCGCTACATTTGCTGGAGGATGTTTCTGGTGTATGGTCTCCCCTTTTGATGAGCAACCAGGTATTAAGGAGGTAGTCTCCGGTTATACAGGAGGGCATAAAGAAAATCCAACCTATGAGGAAGTATGCTCTGATACTACCGGGCACTATGAAGCTGTTCAAATTACATTTGATCCTGAGGTATTCCCATATAAAAAGTTATTAGAGCTTTTTTGGCAGCAAATTGATCCAACAGATCCAGGCGGTCAATTTAATGATAGAGGTCAGTCCTATCGAACAGCTATTTTTTATCACAATGAGAATCAAAAAGAGTTAGCTGAACACTCCAGAGCGGATCTAGAGGCAAGTGGGCGTTTTAAAAAGCCGATTGTGACGGAGATTTTACCTGCTGCTCCGTTTTATAGAGCGGAAGAGAAGCATCAAGATTACTACAAAAAGAATTCATTCCACTATAACCTGTATAAAGAGGGATCTGGGCGTGCTAAATTTATACGTGAGAACTGGAAAAAGCAAAAAAGCGATGAAGAACTACGTAAAGAATTAACTCCATTACAGTATGAGGTCACAAAAAATAATGCGACAGAACCACCCTTTCGAAATGAGTATTGGGATCATACAGAGGACGGAATCTATGTAGATATTATTTCCGGAGAACCGCTTTTCAGTTCAAAAGATAAATATGATGCTGGATGTGGGTGGCCAAGTTTTACAAAGCCGATTCGACGAATGGAATTAGAAGAGAAATTAGATACTTCTTATGGAATGAGAAGAATTGAGGTACGATCTAAAACATCAGATTCTCATTTAGGTCATGTATTTGATGATGGCCCTGGACCGGATCATGCTCGATATTGTATCAACTCAGCAGCTCTTAGGTTTATACCGAAGGATAAGCTTGAAGAAGAAGGGTACGGACAATATGTAAGGCTTTTTGAATAGGAAAGTTAAAGTGGTACAGGTGATTGCCTATACCACTTTTTGTTTTTATTAAGGCATTTCATGATACGGAAACTCAGCCACTTTTTTTTTAATAAATCTAAAAAATAGAACTAACATAATAGCCGCAACAGGATAGACTGGAATGGAATAATAGAGACTCCAGCCAGTATAAGTTAATGCTTTATTTTTCACGGTAACCCATTCAAATAACAAAGCAAAGACTGTCCAAAAAAAGATATAACAAAAAAGCTTCCTCCCATAGAGCTCAAATTTATCGTAGCCATAAAGGAAGATTAAAGAAGCACAAGGGTACATAAAAAAATGAAAGAGTGCTCCAGAAAGCTCGTAGGTGGGGTTATCACCAAATATGTAAAGTTTAAATGGGGTGGCTAAGAGAAAATAATCAATCGTTGCAACAAGCGTAATGTTATATACCCAAATCATGATAACAATAACACGAGGAAAATAAGACCGGATGGGCCAATAAACAGTAAATGCCAGAATCGAAGAAATGATAAAAAACCATTCATTCCAATCAAAGGTAACATTCATATATTTAAGCCACCTTGAAAAAGAACTCTACGAAAAAGCTTCATAACAACTACTAAAAACAATAAACTAAAGAACCAAAAGGAAAATGACCACCAAATTCTCCAATTTACATGTGTAATCACCCCTAAATAGTCTGCTGACCATTCTAGACCAACCAAAATTAGTAAAAAGCTAATGAATATGGAGAACTTATGAAGGAGTGAATCAGCACGTCTATAAAAGATTAGGAACATCACTAAGACCACAGGATAAAGAATGATTCGATTAATAAAATGTGTAAATTCAATACTAAGAATGTCTTTAATTATCAATGTTTTGAAATTCATATAGCAAAGTGCAGAGAAGTTTTGAAATAGATAAGAGGCAACCATCCAATAGACCATAATTTCAAGGATGTGGAGTTTCTTTTTCATTTTTACAAATAAATATAGGACTAACAGGTTAATAAACACATAAAAGAAAAAAACCATTCAAGAACTCCTTCTTTGCTTTATATAATTCCTTGTATTTAGAGCCCTTTTCTTATGTTTAGTTTGTACTGAAAATAAATATTTATAATAGCAACCTTATTTAACTAGCTTGATAAAAAAACAGTTGACTTGAGAATGATTATCAGTATACTTGTAATTGAGAATGAATTTCATTATCTCAAATTACATATAAGGAGTGCTTCAAATGAAAAAGCGTATGTATACACTTGGTGTAATGATAATAGCAGCTTTAATGATCCTTGCAGCTTGTGGTAATTCAAATAATGAAAAAAGTGATGGAAAAACATCATCAAATACAGAAGATAAAGGCGTTGTAAATTTATATACAAGTAGACACTATGATACAGATCGAGAATTATATGATAAATTTACAGAACAAACTGGTATTAAGGTTAATGTGATTGAAGGTAATGGTGATGAGTTAATGGAGCGTCTTGATCGTGAAGGTCCAGCTTCAGAGGCAGATGTTTTTATTACTTCTGATGCAGGGAACTTAGCACGTTTAAAGGAAAAAGGCCTGACTCAATCGGTTGAAAGTGATATTTTATTTTCTAATATTCCAGAGAAGCTACGTGATACTGAAAATCATTGGTTTGGATTAACGAAAAGAGCTCGTGTAATTGCTTATGCAAAAGATCGTGTAGATCCTTCTGAACTATCAACCTATGAAGCTTTAACAGAGGATCAATGGAATGGAAGACTACTTATTCGTTCTTCTGAAAATATTTATAATCAATCTCTTTTAGGTTCATTTATTGAAATAAATGGCGAAGAGGCAGCGAAAGAATGGGCTGCTGGAATTGTTAAAAATATGGCAAGAGATCCTCAAGGTGGGGATACAGACCAAATGAAGGCTATTGCTGCTGGTGAGGCAGATGTCGCAGTAGTGAATTCCTATTATATTGGAAGACTCATTAACTCTGAGAACCCAGAAGATACAAAAGTTGGAGAACAAATTGGGGTATTCTTCCCTAACCAAGAGACAACAGGTACACACATCAACATCAGCGGAGCTGCTGTAACGAAGCATTCAAAGAATATTGAAAATGCTATTACATTTATTGAATTCCTATCCAGTGAAGATGCACAAGGAATATTTGCTGAAGGGAATAACGAGTATCCAGTAAATCCTTCTGTTGAACCTTCTGAAACACTTAAATCTTGGGGAGATTTTATAGAGCAAGATATTGATCTAACAGTTCTTGGTAAGAATAACTCTCGTGCCATTCAAATTTTCAATGAAGTTGGTTGGAAATAATAAAATCAATATATGTACCGTACCTTTTTTGTGGTACGGTTACATTTGGTTTACGATAAAGGGTATGGTTGATTTAGCCTCTTAAGGAAGTGCCTACAATGAAGATTACACATCATGTTAAAAAACAAGTGAATATTTGGGCGATACTTAGCTTTGCTATTATTGGGCTCATTTTATTGCCAAACCTGATTGTGGGGGTAGAATTTTTTACTAAAGGAAATGACAATTGGCAGCACATTAAAGAATACCTGCTCTTTGATATTGTCTCTAACACTGTTATTCTACTCGTTTTTACAGGGGTTTTTACAACTGTAATAGGTTCTAGCTTAGCATGGCTGATTACTGCCTATACCTTTCCTTTACGGAACTTCCTTAAGTGGGCACTGTTTTTACCGTTAGCTATACCTCCTTTTATTGGAGCCTACACATATCAAGGTATTTTTAACTATACAGGTATAGTTCAGTCAACTTTACGTAATGTTTTTGATATACAGGTTAATCCCAAATATATTAACCTAGCAACAATGGAAGGGACTATTTTTATTTTTACGATGTTTCTCTTCCCTTATATTTATGTAATAACAAAGGGATTTCTTGAGAATCAATCTGCTTCCATAATTGAAACAGCTCAGCTGTTGGGAGTCAGTTCTTTTAAAATCTTTTTTAAAATTATTCTTCCCCTTTCCCGTGCTGCGATCATTGGTGGAGTGATGATTGTTTTGTTGGAAGTCATCAATGATTATGGCGTTGTTAAATATTTTGGAATTCAAACATTTATAACAGCCATTTTTCAAACATGGTTTGGAATGGGGGATTTAGATTCGGCATTTAAACTAGCAGGTACACTTATGATCGTTGTCATGACTGTTCTAATCCTGGAGAAACTTCTTAGAGGACGAAAACGTTTTAGCTATTCAACCACAAGAGTAAGACCGATCCAACCAAGGAGATTAACAGGATTAAAAGCCTGGATAGCTTTTGGTTATGCTTTTCTTATCTTTAGTTTAGCTTTTTTCATTCCTTTCCTTCAGCTCGTTATGTGGGTGTTCATGACCCATGATAAAATTCTCACCGCTGAATTTATAACTCTAGTTAAAAACTCTTTGTTTGTGGCTACCATATCAGCTGCTATTATCGTTTCGGTGGCTTTGATTGTAGCAAACTATACAAGGCTATATCGAGGGCTCATTACTAAAATTCTTTCAAAAGTTACAGTTGTTGGATATACAATTCCAGGAGCTATTATTGCGATTGGTGTAGTTACTGTTTTTATAGCATTAGACGATTGGGTCTACAGTATCTTTACTCAACTTAATATTGACCTGACCTTTTATTTCAGAACCAGCTTTATTATGCTAGTGGCAGCCTATGTAATTCGCTTTTTATCGGTTGGCTATAACTCTGTTGAAGCAGGCTTTGAAAAGGTAGGAAATCAATTTACAGAGGCTTCTAGAACTCTTGGATCATCCACATTTAGAACCTTTTACAAAGTGGACTTACCATTAGTAAAGGCTAGTTTGCTCGGGGGATTTATTTTGGCATTTGTTGACATCCTAAAAGAATTGCCACTAACGATGCTGTTACAGCCTTTTAACTTTTCAACCTTAGCAACCAAGGCGTTTGTTTATGCAAATGATGAAATGGTCAATGAAGCAGCATCCGCATCTGTACTCATCATTCTAATTAGTGGAATCTGTATTTTTTTCTTCCATAAAGTTCTAGAGGGGGAACCTAAATAATGTTTATTCAACTTGATCAATTGCAATATCAGTATAAGAATGCGAAGCATCTAACAATAAAAGATTTTTCTTTAAGTATCGAAAAGGGAGAAATAGTGTCTATCCTTGGTAAAAGCGGAAGTGGTAAAAGTACTATTCTGCGGCTTATAACAGGATTAGAAGCTCCTAAAAAAGGCTCTATTACGATTGATGGAAAAGTAATGGTAGATGAAACACACTATTTACCCCCTGAAAAAAGAGGAATCGGAATGGTGTTCCAGGATTATGCCCTATTTCCGCACATGACAGTTGAAAAAAATATTAGCTTTGGCCTAAACAAGATGAGTCGAAGTCTGAGAAAACAGCGGATCGATGAAATGCTCGCTCTTATTAACCTTTCTGAATTTAAAAAAAGGTACCCTTACGAATTAAGTGGAGGTCAGCAACAGCGAGTGGCTCTTGCTAGAGCATTAGCTCCTGCTCCCTCATTATTAGTATTTGATGAACCATTTAGCAATTTGGATTCTCAGCTGCAAATGAGAATAAGAGAGGAACTGCGAGCCATTATTAAGCAAACAGGAATCACCTCCATTTTTGTAACTCATGATATTGAAGATGCAAGAAGTCTTTCTGATCGGATTGTTTTTATTGAGGACGGGAAAATCGCTAAAATATCTCAAACCTGTCCTTCTGACTACCTACAGCATTCTACTATATATTGAAATAAAAAAGCTGATTCATTTTTAGAATCAGCTTTTTAGTTAAATGGATTATAAAATCGATTCCCATCATGAAATGTAATGATTAGTGATGAAAGTAAGATTATGACTAACAAGAAAATAGCTACATAATCGCTGAATTGAAATGGTCGAGCACTGTACCATGTTCTTTTTTTATTTTTCCCAAAGCCCCGAAGTTCCATAGCATTACTAATGACTTCAATCCGGTCTAAACTTGAAAAAATAAGAGGAGCAATGATAGATGCCGCATTCTTAATTCTTTTAGGAAGCTTTTCTTTTTTGGACATATCGATTCCTCTAGCTTGTTGAGATAAAGCAATGGTACGGAATTCACGTTGGATATCTGGAATATAGCGTAATGCTAAAGCGACAGCATATGATATTCGGTAACTAACACCGATTCGATTTAATGATGAGGCAAACTCACTTGGATGTGTAGTTACAATAAAAAGTAGTGCAACGGGTATGACTACCAAGTATTTTAGCGTAATATTTCCTAGGTAAAATAGCTGTTCCACTGTTAACTCATAATGTCCTGAGCCAAGGAGTGTGTGCTTAGTCCCATAGATTTCAACTCCTTGAGCCGGCGAAAAAAGGTAAATCGCAAAATTGTTAATGAACAAGAAAACTAAGATAAAGATTAGTACAAAGGAGATTTCCTTTATTTTGATCTTTGATATCTTAAAAACAATTAAGCTAAATAAGAAGAGAAATAAGAGTATTCTAGTATCATATGTAAGCATTGCGGCCACTGACCAAATAATGAAGCAGATGAGTTTGGTTGCACCGGTTAGTCTATGAATCGGAGATGGACGTTCAATATAGGAGAGCATTTCTACTGCCATTATGACCTCACCTCTCGATCAAACTCAATAAACCGTTCAACAAAATCATGGGGGTCTTGAACCCCTATTTTAGTCGCTAATTCGAACAAGGATGTTTCTTTTAAGTTTGCTTGATGAACGATCTTCTCATTTCCAAGTATCCGTACAGAATCATCATCAGCTATTTTTCCACCATTACCAATGACGATGGTCCGAGTCGTGTACTCTAACATGAGATGCATATCATGTGTAATCATTAAAATGGTCATTCCTTGCTTATTAAGTTCCACTAAAAAATCCATTATTTCTGTATAGTGTTGGAAGTCTTGTCCTGCTGTAGGCTCATCCAAAATAATCATATCTGGTTCAAGAACAAGTATTGAAGCAATAGTAACGCGTTTCTTTTGTCCAAAGCTTAAAGCAGAAATCGGCCAGTTTCGAAATGGATATAATCCACAAATCTTTAATGTTTGTTCCACGCGGTGCTTAATTTGATCCTCGGGTAATCCCCTTACCACTAGACCAAGGGCAACTTCATCGAAAATTTTATGCTTTGAAATCATTTGATTCGGATTTTGCATAACCATGCCAATCCGAAGGGAGCGTTCCTTAATCGTATCTTTTGAAAAGTCGCGTCCCTCAAAAAGGATACGCCCACCGGTAGGTTTCTCAAATCCACAGATGATTTTGGTTAAGGTCGATTTACCAGCACCATTTTTACCAACAATACTAATCATTTCTCCTTTATGAACGGTGAGTGTTAAATCTTTAAAAATTTCTTTACCGTTATCATAGGAAAAAGAAATTTGATCCAACTCCAATAGAGGTTCAGACTGGATATTTTGAGGTTTAAGCGGTCGAGATTCATACCAAGTTCGTACTTTTTCCATACAAGTGTCCAATTGAAGTGAATGGATATGATGTGGCTGCATCTCTGGAGAAACCGTACACCCTGCATGTTTTACTGCAGTGATATAAAGAGGTTCTCTCAAACGGGTCTGTCTTAATACATCTGACGATAAAAGGTCTGCAGGGGTTGAATCACTAACCATTTTTCCTTGGTCTATTACGATAATTCGATCTACATGACGGTACAGAACGTCCTCTATCCGGTGTTCTACGATAACGATAGTTTTGTTCGTATCTCGGTGGATTCGGTCAATTAAATCTATCGCATATTTTCCTGTTGCGGGATCAAGGTTAGCCAGAGGTTCATCAAATAATAACAAATTTACATCATCAACCATGACTCCTGCCAAAGCAACTCTCTGTTTTTGCCCCCCAGACAAACTATGTAGCGAGGAGGACAAATAATCGCTCATATCAACTAACTGAGCAACTTCTTGAACCCGCTGCTTCATTATTTCCTGTGATACACAGTCATTCTCTAAGGAAAATGCTATATCTTCACTCACTGTTAACCCAATAAATTGGCCATCAGGATCCTGTAGAACGGTACCTACCATTTTGGAACGAGTGAATAAATCATGCTGGGTTGCATCCTCAGAGTGAAAAAGGAGTTCCCCGGTGATTTCCCCTTCATATGAGAAAGGGATTAGGCCATTCAAACATTGAGCCAATGTACTTTTCCCTGATCCAGAAGGTCCAACTATCAGGATTTTTTCCCCTTCAAAAATTTCTAGGTTAATATTATATAAAGTTGGTTTTGCTTGACTGCGGTACTTAAAGCTAAAGTCTTTAAATTCTATCATTGGTTGTTTCATTTTGTAGCTCCTGTCATTATCACAATCTATCTTATTCACTATTTTACCTGTCTTATAGGAAAATTTGTAAGAAGGAAAAAGAAAAAAGCCGGAAACGAGAGTCCCGGCTAAACGGCTAAACTTATGCTTCGATGTCCAAGCTACCTGTTTTATTCCGTTTTTTAGCGTAGGCAGCTAACAGAAGCGTTCCAATAACCCCAACAGTCACCATGTTAGAAGCTCCAGCAACAAGGCCTTGAACAAACACTTTATTCGCCGGCTCCGCATAAATCAAAATATCCAATACCGGGGCTACTAAGAACCATCCGAATGCTTGAGCTAAAACTTGAGCTACGTTAAACGTAATGATTTGCTTTTTGCCAAAATCACCACTTTGGATATTGATTTTTCTCCAAGCTAGCCCAATACACAGTCCTACAACACCAGATACAACAACCCAGCTCCACCAAATGGACCCCCACATAATCATATCTTTCAAAGCATGACCAATAAAACCAATAAGTGCACCAGCAATAGGGCCGAAAATGATAGACATAAGGCCGAGGAAGGCATAGGACGTTTCGATATTCGTATTAGGAATACCAGAAGGAATAGAAGCAAAACGTCCAAGAATTAAAAATACAGCTGTTCCAATACCAATAGCGACAATGGTTTTGGTGGAAAGAACTTTGTTTTGCATGTTTCTGTCTCCTTTATTAATCATATATGATCTTTGGGGCTTTCCTAATTGAAATCCGCCAATTAGACCCAGTTCCAATACTATAGGCATTCGCAAAAGACCCCTGGTTGATAGCAATTCCAAGATGATCCAATGAATTTACATATACGAGTGGTTCTCCCACACATATATCTGCAAATGATCGACCAAAAGTCATCATATTTTTATATACATTTCGAGTATCATTTTGTATCGTAACTTCTAAGGAATCCCCGTATTGGACTCCAAGTTGAAGGAATAGCTCCCTTTTTATGTTGGTCCATATATTTCCAAACCTAACATCTAGTATATCTATAGCCCCCGTTAGAACTCCTTCAGAAATGCTAGCCTCTGATAGTGGTAGTTTTGTAATAGAGTCAATAGAATATGAGGGTCCAACCTCGTCAAAGCAAATGATAGTAGCAGCAATTCTTGCTCCTGTAAAAGCGTATATATCTCTTCCATGGAAGGTATGAGATTCTCCTGACATCGGTAGTCTATTGACTTTTTCGTCAATAATGCGTGCTGCTGAAATTCCTATGCTCTCTTGTAAGTGGGTTAATGTACCATTATCAGGAGTCACAATAATATGATTGGACTCTGTTTTGGCAACGATACTCTTCCGATTGGTTCCAACACCAGGATCAACAACGGATACAAACACTGTATTTTCTGGCCAATAAGGAACCGTTTGTAACAAGCGATAAGATGCTTCCCAAATATTGTACTGAGGGATATCATGTGTTAAATCGAATACTGGTATAGAAGGACTAACAGAGTGGGCCACGCCATACATTGCGCTAACTGCCCCATCACTTAATCCAAAATCTGATTGCAATACTAATGCATAACTCAATAATAACTCCCCTCTCAGGCAAATTTACTTTTATTTATTATTGAATGCAGAGAGGTAAACTTTCAGTACTATGATTGAAAAATTTTACACACGCATCTAATAATCAAATACTAGTAAAAGAGTGGGAAAAAAGAGTTAACTAAACTACTATAAATACTGGTTAATCATACAATAATAGGAAAAAAGTAGCAATATAATTAAATTAAATATTTAAGAGGATAATTTGTCTTTACTATATGATGTAAAACAGGTGGTTATCATAGTATGATAGAGTTTGATTGACATGAGATATAAATAACAGTCAATAGAAAGAGATAAAAGGGGTCAAGCAAAATTGAGTAAAAACGAATCTACCATTGCACAATTGGAGAGTGTACTAGAAGAATTAAAAGAGGGGCAAAAAGAGCAAGCTGCTACAGCTACAATGGGAAGTAAGATAAAATCTCCGAAGCTTTCAGGTGCTATATTTAATTTGATATTTAGATTTTGGGGGATTAGGATTTTACTCCTAATAGGGAGTTTACTAGTAGTCATAATTACAGGAATTGGATTATTTACAGGAAGTACATTCAAAAAAGAAAGTACTCCCTTTGTTGAACATATACAAGATTTAGCAACTCTTGCGACAGCAGAAGCCCATATAAAGGTAATCCTAGAGCAGGAAGATAATAAATTATTTGGCAAAGATATAAAATGGAATATTCCTGGAACTAAACGGGAGCTCTTATTGGTTGTTCCAGCTACGGTAATTGCAGGAGTTGATTTACAAGAAATAAGGAAAAATGATGTACAAGTTAATGAAAAGAAAAAAGAGATATCCATTGTCTTACCTCAGGCTACCTTTATTCAGCCCCCAGCTATTCAAATGGATCAGGTAAAGACATTTTCTGATGAAGGGCTGTTTCGAGGTCAAGTAGAATGGGCAGAAGGCTTTGATTTGGCAGCTGAAGCTCAAGCCACAATTGAAAAAGAAGCAATAGAGGTAGGCTTACTAGAAAAGGCTGAGATCAGTGCAGAAAAAGTTCTCAATGAATTTTTTGGCCATCTTGGCTATACTGTTAACGTTTCTTATAAATAACCTTCGTTTGTAAAATATAGAGACTCGCAGTTCTTAGAGGTGATACTGTTGGATTTACCAAAGGATTTTCAAAGCAAAATGAAGGAGTTATTACATGAAGAATATGAAGCTTTTTCTAAAAGCTATGAAGAAGATAAGGCACAAGGATTACGCATAAACACATTAAAAGTTCCGGTAGAGGATTTTCTTAAAATCACTCCTTTTACCTTAGAAAAAATCCCTTGGGTAAAGGAAGGGTTCTTCTACGGAACGGAAGATCGTCCTGGGAAGCATCCTTTTCATGAAGCGGGCCTGTATTATATTCAAGAACCTAGTGCAATGGCTGTAGGAGAAATGATGGATGCACAGCCAGGTGATAAGGTATTAGATTTATGTGCTGCACCGGGTGGGAAAACGACTCATATGGCGGTCGGTATGCAGAATAAGGGCTTTTTATTAGCCAATGAAATTCACCCTCTTCGGGCTAAAATACTTTCCCAAAACATTGAACGTATGGGAATAACCAATGCTGTGGTGACCAATGAAACCCCTGAACGGTTAGCACAACGGTTTCCTAGTTATTTTGACAGAATATTAGTGGATGCTCCCTGTTCTGGAGAAGGAATGTTCAGAAAGGATCCGCAAGCATGTGCCGAATGGAGCTTAGAAAATGTTGCGGTTTGTTCATCTCGACAACAGGATATACTGGAGCATGCATCCACCATGCTCCGTCCCGGTGGTAGACTGGTTTATTCTACTTGCACCTTTTCCCCTGAAGAAAATGAAGGAGTCATTAGTCAGTTTATCCAGTCAAATCCCTATTTTGAAATAGAGGATATTCAAGTTTATGAGGGTTTTGGTAAGGGAAGAGTGGACTGGATAGATGACGGACATGAACAGATTGGGAAGACGGTTCGAATTTGGCCACATCAAGTACAAGGTGAAGGGCACTATTTAGCTGTGTTGAAAAAAACGGATGGAGAAGAAGTATCCAAGCTAAAAATTGCAAAGGTGAACACTAAACCATCTCAATTAAAAGAATTCAACCAATTTACTGAGGAAACGCTTATGGAAAGACCTCAGGGAAACTTTCTACTGTTTGGTGATCAATTATATATTTTACCTGAAGAGATGTTGTCGCTAGAAAAATTAAAGGTAGTTAGACCTGGGTGGCATTTAGGAACCATGAAGAAGAATCGCTTTGAACCATCTCATGCCATGGCGCTTTCTCTCAACGGAAGTCAGGTTAAGAAAAAATGGAATCTACAACCTGACTCTCGAGAAATCATTTCCTATTTAAAAGGGGAATCCATTCAAGCGGATGGTCCCAAAGGATGGTACTTAATAGAAGTAGGTGGATTCTCAATTGGTTGGGGGAAATTAAGTCAATCACTTCTAAAAAACCATTTTCCAAAAGGATTACGGTGGACAGGTGTCTAATAGTATTAGATGGGTAAGCATTATGTTGGATTGCTTACCCTTTTTCTATTAAGCTGTTTTTCGTAAAGATTGTTGTTCATAGAGCTTTTGACAGACAGAAATAAAGGAATTCTATCGTTCAGCACGTCAATCCATTATAATAGACATAGGAGTTACCCAAATGAATGCTCACCTAAAAAGGAAGGTATCATATGACCGAAGAAAATATTACAAGACTACATATAAACGGTAAAGAAATTATATTAATCGGTACAGCACATGTTTCAAGGCAAAGTGCTGAACAAGTAAAAGAAGTAATTGAAAGAGAACGCCCAGACTCTGTTTGTGTTGAGCTTGATGAACAACGTTATAAATCCATCACTGAAGGTGATAAGTGGAAAGAAATGGACATATTCCAAGTCATTAAGGAAAAGAAGGCGTCCTTTCTACTAATGAATTTGGCTATTTCCTCATTCCAAAAACGAATGGCAAAAGAACTTGGAATACAAGCTGGGCAGGAAATGATTCAAGGAATTGAATCAGCGAAAGATGTTGGGGCAGATTTAGTTTTAGCTGATCGAAATATCCAGATAACATTCTCAAGAATTTGGAATGGTGTCGGCTTTACTGGAAAAGCTAAACTCCTGATGCAAATCATTTTAAGCATTTTTAGCAATGAGAGTATTTCGGAAGAGGAATTGGAAAAGTTAAAATCACAAGATATGTTAGATGCAATGTTGAAGGATTTTACTGATAATTTTCCTCGACTAAAGGTTCCTCTCATTGATGAACGAGATCAATATCTATCACAAAAAATTAAAGAGGCACCAGGAGATAAGGTTGTAGCTGTTTTAGGTGCTGCACACGTACCGGGAATTACTAAAGTAATTGAAAAGGACCATAACCTTGAAGAAATAACAAAAGTTCCTCCTAAATCAAAAGTTCCTAAGATAATTGGGTGGTCCATTCCTGCGGTTATATTAGCCTTAATCGTTTACACATTTATCGCGAATCCTCAAGCGGGACTACAACAAACGATTAGTTGGATTCTTTGGAACGGGAGTTTTTCAGCTATTGGTGCGGCGATTGCATTTGGGCATCCCTTAACCATTTTGACTGCATTTATTGCAGCGCCTATTACGTCATTAAATCCTTTGCTAGCTGCCGGTTGGTTTGCGGGGTTTGTCCAAGCGTATATTCGAAGACCAAGTGTTCAGGATTTTGAAACACTCTCTGAGGATGTATTTAGTGTCAAAGGGTTCTGGAGTAATAAGGTTTCTAGAATTTTACTTATTGTGGTTTTAGCGAATCTAGGAAGCTCGTTAGGTACCTTTATAGGTGGTGCCGATGTTATTCGTTTATTTATTGAGAACATATAAGTAGTTACCGGAGGGGTTGCATGGAAGTTTTGGCCGTACAGCCATATATAAAAGTTCATCGGGAAGTTGTTGCAACAGAACAAAGGCATATTGAATATGAGAGGAACCTGTATTTATATAAGGACCGGATTATCTCGCAGTATCATGAATTTCCAATTCAACGTGTACGGGATATCTCATATCGTTCGATAGCTGGTGAAGGTGGAACTTTATATCTCCATACAGACGGTGGCTTATATACTTATACTGTTACTTCTTCCCCTCAAAACTTTATAGATGTATGTAAAGAACTCATCAATAAGTAAACAAACCCGGCCTTCCACGTTGGAAAGCCGGGTTTGTTGCATTTTCTCTTATTCTATGCCCTGAATTTTCATTTCAACAACTGGTAAGAACACTTCACCAGTATCTAAGTAGGTTAGATTTACGCGATCATCTTCTTCAAGATAAATGGCTAATGGTTCTCTTTCAGAAGAGATGATATAGTTTTGTCCATTGTCTAATAAAAACGAGATAAACGTAAAATCACCTGATTTTTCTTTATAGATCCTAACGACTGTTCCACTCGTTTGCTTTTCTTCAGCTTTAGAACTACCATCAACGGTTCCTCCGCCTCGCTGGAGTGCAGTTTTATATAGACGTAGTGCTTCATTAGGGGTGTTTCCGTAAACTGAGATCTCTGGATTCGCTGCAGAAACGATGAAATAATTTTGAAGGAATCCATTTGCATCTAGCACAGGTGTTAACCAACTAGCCTCTCCATAAAAATTGTAGAGAATTGGCATTTCTCCTTGCCACTCTTTTTCAATGAACTTTTTCTCAATGATTTGAAGGGCACCTTGAGAGTCCATATAGGATTGCTCTAAATTCCCTGTATAGAAGGTTGCCTTTCCGGTACGGGAATTTGTTAAAGAGTAGCCTAGCATGGAGTCTACACCTTCTTTAGGACTTGTGAAGTCTGTAAAATAATACATGTCTCCGTTCTCATCAAAAATGGGGCTTACGTTAGCTTCCGTTCCTTCATCAGACGGGATCCTAACATCTGACTTCCCGAACACGCTATTCCAAAAGCCGTGAATATAATTTCCATAATAGCTATTTTGAAGGCTTACTGTTTCAGGAGAAACAGCACCATCAATAAATGCAGGTACCTCTGCTAAAGAATAAGACTCAGTTGCTCCAGTCTCAGCATTAACCACTACGACACCTTCTACATCAAAACCGTTTCGTGCAGAGATGAACTTACCGTATGAACGGATATAGAACGGCTTACCATCCTCATCAACTTCTAATTGCACATCTCCATGGAAAATATGATTAGGATATTTCATACGTATGTGTCTTGAGATATCTTTGTTGAAATAGGAAGAGGGTGTATAGGTCATGTCCGCTTTAATAAACTTAGGATTTGCAGTTGAATCAGTTGCACTTAATTTAAAGTAACCAGGTGTTTGATCACCTTTCAACCATTTGAAGAACCCTGAAAATTCAACAGGTGCAATGTATACATACTCTCCGTTTACCTTCTGTATTTGTAAGTTACCAAGCTCATAGTAACTAGTGTTAGGAACCTGACCAAATGCTTTTCTCATTTTGTTTCTTGCAAATTCAGGTGGAACACTTGCAGGAGTTTTTGACTCATCAAATGTTTGAATCTCTACTTCCTCATCCATCTTAGCCATTTCGTATTTTTCATCGGAGTTAAATAAAAAGGCTGATAGGAAATAAACACCCAAACCGAGACTTACCAAAAACAGAGCCGATTTAACCAATCTCTCTTTTCCGACTGAAAAGACGGCTCCTATGGCTGTAACGATAATCGCATAAGCCCAAAGGGAGGAAAGATTACGATCCATATTGGTTAGGTAGTAATATAAGAATATGAATCCAGTCAGAAGAGCGACTGTTATAACGATAGATAGAATCCCAATCCTTTTTACTTTTTTATCTTTTCCGGTTTCTTTTGGAAAGAAAGGGATTAAGATTATGGTAGTAGCAATGGCAATAAGTAATGAAAATAATAAAATGTTTCCCATAAAATTCTCCTTCTTTGTTTGTAATATGGTACTAATTGATTATACGGATAGAAAGGTAAAAAGTTTTAATGAATATAAAAAATCTTATACAAATAATTAACTTGAGAGAAGGGTGAGGAAACGAATGGTGAACAGGGTTGCAGTTGTAACAGGGGCTTCAAGTGGATTTGGAATGCAAACATCAATTGAATTGGCAAAAGAAGGATTTCATGTTCTTGCTACAATGAGAAATGTTCAAAAGAAAGATACATTGATAAAAAGAGTTGAAGAATTAGGTATAAAGGAACGCGTTGAAACGTATGAGCTAGATGTGACCTCTGAAGCCTCTATAATTAAGTGGAAGCGGTTTATGGAGGAAAAACAAGGGCGAATTGATGTCCTAGTAAATAATGCAGGGTACGCTGGAGCTGGTTTTAGTGAGGAAGTATCCGTTGAAGAGTATAAGGCACAATTTGAAACGAATGTATTTGGAGTTATGGCTGTAACTCAAGCAATACTCCCCCTGATGAGAAGGCAAATGAGTGGAAAGATTATAAATGTAAGCAGCATAAGTGGGAGGGTTGGCTTTCCAGGATTATCGCCTTATATAGCATCTAAGCACGCATTAGAAGGATATAGTGAATCTCTTAGACTGGAATTGAAGCCATTTGGAGTAGACGTTGTTCTCATTGAACCAGGTTCGTATCAGACAAATATTTGGACGACTGGAAAGAAGGTAGCAGAGAAATCCTTGGAGAAGGATTCTCCTTACTATGAAACAATGAAAAAGATGGAGCATTATCTTGAGAGAAGTTCCGGTAACTATGGCGATCCACAAGAGGTTGCAAAACTTATTGTGAAGCTAGCCAAACAGGATAAAGTAGGCTTACGTTACCCGGTTGGAAAGGGAGTAAAGCGGACTATACGATTAAAGCAATGGTTACCTTGGAGGATTTGGGAGAATATTTTACTTAAACAATTAAAATAGAAGGCAGTTTTCGTACTCTTTGTTGCTTTTGACAGTAGTTGGTTCTATGAACAAGGGAAGTTGATTTGGGCTGCGGCCAATTGGCAATCAAAATAGCCAAATAGAAAAAGGCCGAAGTAGACAACAGTTGACGGCTACCTCGACCTTTTTATTATTTTATAAGAAATCTTATCTGATTCCTTTCATGAAGCCTTGAATCTTCGGAGCTAGTAAGAATAAGATGATACTTAGTACAATGGACGCCCCTCCGATTACTCCAAAATACATCATTTCGGTCTCTGGTTTGTAGAATCTAACGATTTGTGCATTGATTGCTTGGGCAGCAGCACTAGATAAGAACCATAGACTCATTGTTTGTGCTGAGAATGCTTTTGGTGCAAGCTTTGTCGTTGCTGATAAACCAACAGGTGATAATAATAGCTCACCCAACACGACAATGAAATAACTTAGGACAAGCCATAAAGGATTCACTAATGTATCTGTTCCTCCCAGGTAAGCTGGTAATAGAATAACGAGGAAAGATAAACCGGCAAATAATAGGGCAAGTGAGAATTTTTGTGGAATGGTTGGTTGTCTCTTACCAAGTTTCACCCACATCCAAGCAAATACCGGTGCTAAGATAATGATAAATAATGGGTTAAGAGATTGGAACCATGCTGGAGAAATCTCAAAACCAGCAAAACTTAATTGGGTTCTCTTATCTGCATAGTTTGCTAGAATCGTTGAACCTTGTTCTTGAATCGCCCAAAACATAACCGATGCAATAAATAATGGAATATAAGCGATTAAGCGTGAACGTTCCACTTCTGTTGTTTTTTTGCTACGGTACATAACCGTAAAGTAAAGGGTCGGAATCAGAATTCCCAAAATTCCAATGATGGCAATAAAACGATCGATCGTTAACATACCATTCTGGATTGTGATATATAGTACGATGGCTAAAATAATCGTGGAAATACCAGTTATTGTAAAGAACTTTTTCTTTTCAGATGGTGATAGAGGATTTGCAACTGTGGTACCAGCTAATCCTAAATTCTTTTTCTTTGTTACAACAAACATAACAAGTCCTAAAAACATACCGACAGCGGCTACTCCAAACCCGAGGTGGAAGCTAACATCCATCAGTTCACCAACAATTAACGGAGAAATAAAGGCACCAAGGTTGATACCCATATAGAAAATACTAAATCCAGCATCTCTACGATCATCCGTTTCACTGTACATTTCACCAACAACACTAGAAACGTTAGGCTTTAACAAACCTGTTCCAAGTACAATTAACACCATGGAAATAAAGAACATGGAAAGGCTTCCTGGAATTGCCAAGGCAATATGACCAAGCATGATCAGAATTCCACCATAGAAAACTGCACGTGAAGTACCAAATAAACGGTCGGCCATCCAACCACCAATGATACCTGACATGTACACAAGTGCTCCATAGATGGACATAATGGCTAGAGCAGTAGATTCTTCTAATCCCAATCCACCTTTAGAAACCTCATAATACATATAAAATACTAGGATAGCTCTCATTCCATAGTAGGAAAAGCGTTCCCAGAACTCAGTAAAAAATAGGGTAAACAGCCCTTTGGGATGTCCGAAGAAACCTTTTTGTGGGACACTATCCACAATTTTCTGTCTGTTTAAATCTGACATAGTTTTACCTCCTTTATTGCTATTTTAATATAATACTTTTAATAGTTTTGATTGTCAAAAGCATTGGTAAAATATAAATAAGTAATAATTTTTAGTAATTTATCTATTTTATTACTATTGTAAAATAATTTTTAATATATTTACTATTAAATGAATTTAGTAATACAATTTATACAAAGGAATGTAAGGAAAAGGAAGGAGGAGAGGGGAAATGTTTCTTGTGAAACAATTGCAAAGTCAACTACCAGAGAACATAAATAGGTTAGTTTTTGAAAGCAAAAGGGAAGGTTTCCGATTTTTAGTAAGATTAGTTGATGATTTTCTTGTAGGCACCAACACTTTTTCTGCTTCAGGTGAGATTCTATATGGTGTGTTTGATGAAAAAGGGAACTTAGTAGGAGTAGGTGGACTAAATAAAGATCCTTATTCTACTGATAAAACCTTGGGTAGGTTAAGGCGGTTCTACGTTGATCCTAATTATAGAAGGCATGGTATAGGGAGGCTACTACTTCATACAATTATCGAATTCGCAAAGGATCATTATGACCAATTAGTACTCTATACAGATACGGAACAAGGGGATAAGTTTTACACATCTATGGGATTTCTAAGAAGTCAGGAATTTGGTAGGTCGTCTCATCATCTAAACCTAACTAAATAATTTAAACATGCATTGTCCTTGCCAGTTTGATAATCTTAGTAATATCGGTATAAAATTGTTTACCCTTAAAATAGCAAGGGGGATTAACCACGTGGCAAAATCAAAGAAATATTACGTAGTATGGCAGGGTAGAAATCCGGGAATTTATACTAGTTGGGACGAATGTAAGGAACAGGTGAATGGCTACCAGGGTGCTAAATATAAGTCATTTCCTACACACCAAGAGGCTGAAGCTGCATTTAAAGTGGGTTGGGGTAAATCTCTGGCTTCGTCCGGAAATGGAAAGAATAAAACGTCCACGGGAAAGTGGAGAGGTGCATCCCATGAAACGTCTGAAGAAATTATATATGAAAGTATATCAGTAGACGCTGCATGTAGTGGGAACCCAGGTGATTTAGAGTATCAGGGTGTAGATACTCAAACCGGAGAACGTATTTTTCATGTAGGCCCACTTGAAAATGGAACAAACAACATCGGTGAGTTTCTGGCCATTGTTCATGCTTTAGCTTTACTAAAAAAGCAGAACAGTAATAGGCCAATTTACTCTGACTCAGCAACAGCTATTGGCTGGGTTAAAAAGGGGAAAGCGAATACTCAGTTAGAGCGGTCTAATAAAACAGAGAAGGTATGGAACTTAATAAAGAGGGCTGAGCATTGGCTTAGTGAGAATACATATACCAATAAAATTTATAAATGGGAAACGAAAGTGTGGGGAGAAATTAAGGCTGATTTTGGTAGAAAGTAATCAAAGCAAATCGAAAAAGCCCTAACCTTCGCATAAGCGATGGCCAGGGCTTTTTCATTTTTATAATTTAAATGAACTCTTTAAAGAAACAATCAAATTAAACACAGCTTTTTCATCTGTTGAATGCTTAGGATCTACATTGAAGTAACCGTGTCTGAAGAACTGAAATTTATCTTGTGGCTTTACATCCTTCATATTTGGCTCAATAAATCCGTTTAAAACTTCTAGTGAATTTGGATTGATGCGGTTCAAGAAATTTTTCTTATCCTCTTCTTCGTGCTCTTCTCCATCTTCATCTAAAATAAGAGGCTCATAAAGTCTGAATTCAGCTGGTACAGCTTGAGTAGCTTCTACCCAATGTAATGTCCCTTTTACTTTACGTCCAGTAAATCCAGTTCCACTCTTCGTTTCTGGATCATACGTACAATGGATCTCAACCACATTTCCGTCTTCATCCTTAATGACATCTTCACATTTAATAAAGTAAGCATGCTTTAGGCGTACTTCATTTCCAGGGAAGAGGCGGAAGTATTTCTTTGGAGGATCCTCCATAAAGTCTTCTTGCTCGATGTAAATTTCACGAGAGAACGGAATTTGTCTTGTTCCCATTTCTGGATTTTCAGGGTTAATTTCTGCTTCAAGCATTTCAACTTGTCCTTCTGGGTAGTTCGTGATTACTACTTTCAGTGGGCGTAGGATCCCCATTGTACGTGGAGCTTTTAACTTTAAATCTTCTCGTACAAAGTGGTCAAGCATTCTGGAATCAACTGTACTGAAAACCTTCGAAACACCTAACTCACGACAAAAAGCGCGAATGGACTCCGGAGTATATCCTCTTCTTCTAAGCCCGGAGACAGTAGGCATTCGTGGGTCATCCCAGCCATCAACAATTCCCTCTTCAACCAGCTGCTTCAGCTTACGCTTACTCATCACTGTATTTGTTAAGTTCAATCGGTTAAATTCAATTTGCTGTGGTTTACTTTCCATTTCACACTCTTCAACTACCCAATTGTATAGAGGGCGTTGATCTTCGAACTCAAGTGTACAGATTGAATGTGTAACTCCTTCAATCGCATCTTCAATTGGATGAGCGAACGCATACATTGGGTAGATGCACCATTTATCCCCTGTATTATGATGAGTTGAATGAGATATACGGTAAATAACAGGATCACGTAAGTTAATATTAGGGGAGCTCATATCAATTTTGGCGCGAAGTACTTTTTCTCCATTGCCAAACTCACCCTTGCGCATTCTCTCAAACAGGTCGAGATTTTCCTCAACGGAACGACTGCGATAGGGGCTCTCTTTACCTGGTGCTGTTAAAGTTCCGCGGTATTCTCGAATCTCATCAGCACTTAAATCATCTACATATGCTTTTCCTTTTTTGATTAAAAGCACAGCACGATCATACATTTCCTCAAAATAGTCAGAAGCAAAGAATAATCCGTCCCAATCATAACCAAGCCACTTTACATCTTCCTTGATAGAATCAACAAACTCTTTATCTTCTTTTAGAGGGTTTGTATCATCAAAACGTAAATTTGTTTTTCCGCCGTATGTATCAGCTAAGTCAAAGTTCAAAACGATAGATTTAGCATGACCAATATGTAAGTATCCGTTAGGCTCTGGTGGAAAACGCGTGATTACGTGATCCCTTTTCCCGGTCTTCAAATCTTCTTCAATAATATCCTTAATAAAGTTTGACGTATTATGTTCCACAGCCATCAACCTTCCCTTTAAAATTCATAATCCATATTTTATGTAAATATTTAGTTCCTATTATCTTTACCATTATTTCCGTTAGCAAATATTGTAACACAAGAATATAAGGAATTTTACTATAACGGTGGGAAAATGCAATCGTATTTTGGCTATTTTATTGTTAAAGGGACTATCAATTCGCCTATTGTGGTGCTTCTATATGAAATATTTCTCCGGCCAGCTCCAGCGCCTAGCCAGTTCTTCATTGAAATAACTTCTCCGAGTAACTTGCTTAAAGCATGACCGACAGGTGATGCTTTAAGCAGCTCGAGGTCACAAGCCAATCCGTCATGAAGGTTAAAGAGCAACCTTCCTGACGGCTCGTCTTGTGCTTGTCGGGGCTGATCAAGGCGCTTGCGCATTTGTAATTACCAAATAGTTTCATTATCAATTTATGGCCTAGCTTCATATGATATAGCACACAGAAAATAAGGCTCAAGCCATTCTAAATAATGGAATGAAACCGGTTACTTTTTTACACTTTTAGCATGAAGAGGTTTATGAACCAAGCCAATAGGTGAAAATGAACAATAAAAAATTCTCTTAAAAAGGAAGTGATCCTTACCATGGATATGGAAAAGGCGCTCCAAGTGTTAGATACAATGAGGCTGCCAAACGGAGCTTACACAGCAAGCCGCTCAAATGATTATAACTATGTTTGGATCCGTGATGTCTGTTATACGGTTTTACCGTTTTTATATACACCATCTGAACGCTATGAAAAAGCCTATCATGCCTTATTTGACCTTTTTAAAAAATACGAATGGAAAATCGATATTCATCGGAAGAAAAGACCAGTTTACCTGTTTGAGTATATTCATTCACGTTATTCTACCGACCTAACAGAGCTTGAACAGGAGTGGGGACATGCTCAAAATGATGCAATCGGTGCATTTTTATGGGGAGTCGGTGAAGGATTTAAGTATGGACAGAAGGTTATCCGTGACGAAGGTGATCTTATCATCCTCCAAAAGCTAGTAGATTATTTAGAGTGTGTTCGGTATTGGGAAGCTGAAGACAATGGAATGTGGGAAGAAAATATGGAGGTGCACGCATCCAGTGTCGGAGCGTGTGTAGCGGGATTAAAAGCAGTGAAGCTATTAGTGAATGTAAAAAAGGAAATGATTTTAAAAGGAGAGGAAACACTTCGAAATTTATTACCTAGAGAAAGTGCCACAAAAGAAACAGACCTGGCATTATTATCGTTAATATTCCCATATCGAGTAGTTGACCGGAATACTGCTTTACAGATTTTAAAAAATGTGACAGGAACACTGGAGCGGGAGTTCGGCTGTATCCGATATGTAAATGATTATTATTATAACGAAGGTAGTGAAGCAGAGTGGTGCTTCGGGTTCCCTTGGTTGGGACTATGTTATTTAGAGTTAGGAATGGAAGAGAAAGCCTTAGAGTATGTGGGGAAAACGAAGCGGGTCATCCCGGATAATTGGGAGGTACCGGAATTATATGTAGGTGGAACGGATAAGCCGAATGGCAATACTCCACTCGCATGGGCTGTTGCGATGGCGATGTTGTTTCTAGAAAGAGTGGGAGTTAGTGAATCTAACTTGGTTACATTAAATGAATAGGTTGTGTGCCCCCTGCCTTAGCAGGGGGTTTTTTGTTTGGGAGTGGAATTGAGTGTGGGAATTCCGATAGCGGGGTCAGAATTTCCGATAGAATTGCCAAAATTTCCGATAGCGGGGTCAGAATTTCCGATAGAATTGCCAAAGTTTCCGATAGCGGGGCTAGAATTTCCGATAGGAGAGTCAAAGTTTCCGATAGCGGGGGCTAGAATTTCCGATAGAATTGCCAAAGTTTCCGATATGGGAGTCAGAATTTCCGATAAAAGGGCCAAAGTTTCCGATAGACAGGCCCGAATTCCCGAAGAGGCAAAAAATATCAAATAAAACAAAGTTCTCCAGAGAATCACATCTGAGAAATATTACAGAATTTCGTAAAAAGAATCAGTCAACTAAAATAAGCCAACAAAACAAGTCAAATTCCCCTAATAATAGTCAAATTTCATCGAAGGGTTCGCAATTTTCGCAGCGAAACTAATTTTCATAATAGATATCCTTTAATTCTGTAAAGTTAGTGAGTGCTGGAGGTGCAGTGCTAGTTGGAAGGGACCATTGAAAAAAGTAAAAACAATCTATTGAGCGAAGTAGACCTTTATCTTTTCCATGAAGGAACTCAGTACAAAGCGTATAACATGATGGGGGCACACCTAGACAAAATAGAGGGTGTGGAAGGAGTCCGTTTTACTGTTTGGGCACCTAACGCACTGTCGGTATCGGTTGTAGGGGACTTTAATCATTGGGAAGGTTCAGGTCATCAGATGGAGAGAATTCATCAATCTGGAATATGGGTATTATTTATCGCGGGTCTTTCAGAGGGAGAGCTATACAAATACCGAGTACGAACTCCTGATAACCAGATTGTATTAAAGGCTGATCCCTACGCTTTTTATTCAGAGGTCAGACCCAATACGGCCTCAATCGTCTATTCGCTAAACAAATATCAATGGCAGGACCAGAAATGGATGAAACATAGAGGAAAGAAGCAAGCATTAGACAAGCCTATGCTTATCTATGAGGTACATCTCGGTTCTTGGAGGAAAAAGACAGACGGTAGCTTTTATACGTATCGAGAGTTAGCCGGTGAGTTAATCGAACATGTTCTTTCAAACGGTTATACACATATTGAATTTATGCCTATTATGGAACATCCATTTGATCGATCTTGGGGCTATCAAATTACAGGTTATTATTCCGTAACGAGTCGTTTTGGGAAGCCGGAAGACTTCATGTACCTGATTGACCAGTGTCATCAAAACGGGCTGGGTGTCATTTTAGATTGGGTACCGGTTCATTTTTGTAAGGATGAGCACGGACTTGGAAAGTTTGATGGTACACCTCTCTATGAACCTATTGATCCATTGAGAGCAGAAAGACCCCATTGGGGAACCTATAGTTTTGATTATGAGAAGCCAGAAGTGAACAGCTTTCTCGTTTCCAATGCGTTGTTCTGGCTTGATCTTTTTCACATAGATGGATTACGTGTAGATGCGGTTTCTTCCATGATTTATTTGAATCATGATCAATCCTCTCCTGTGCCCATAAAAAATAAAAATGGTGGAGATGAAAATTTAGAGGCAGTTCGATTTACAAAAAGATTAAACGAAACCGTTTATAAATATCATCCAGACATACATATGATTGCAGAAGAAGCTACACCGTGGCCAAAGGTAACGGCACCAACAACCCAAGAAGGCTTAGGATTTAGCTATAAATGGAACATGGGTTGGGTAAACGATGTACTTCGATACATAAGGTTAGAGGAAAATGAGCGACCTGACCATCATCATCTCTTAACCTTCTCCTTTTTCTATGCGTTTTCTGAACATTTTATTTTACCGTTTTCCCACGATGAAATGGTTTATGGTAAACGATCATTACTTAACAAAATGCCGGGGGAGTATTGGAAGAAGTTTGCCAACCTTCGTTTGTTATACGGATATTTAATGACACATCCTGGGAAAAAGTTATTGTTTATGGGAAGTGAATTTGCCCAGTTTGATGAATGGAAGGATGAAAGGGAACTGGACTGGAACTTGCTCGATTTTGAGTCCCATCAAAACTTTCTTCACTACTCAAGAACACTTAACCAGTTTTATAAAAATACAAGAAGTCTTTGGCGTTTAGATCATGACCCCAATGGTTTTGAATGGATTAATCCACATGATTCTAATCAGGGTGTCATATCTTTTATGAGAAAAGGTAAGCGAAAAGGTGATTACTGTGTGGTTGTTTGCAATTTCTCTTCAAGGGTTTTTCACTCTTATCGCATTGGTGTTCCTTCGCTAGGGGGTTATATCGAGATGTTTAATAGCGATAAGACAGAATTTGGTGGCTCAGGACAATGTAATGAAAATGCTATTCAATCCGAAAAGTTACCTTACAATAATCAGTTATTCAGTATGGAAATCACCGTTCCGCCTTTAGGGATTACTATTTTTATGAAACAAACGAAAAAAAGAGGGAGACAAGTGAATGCCAGCGACTAAAAAGTGTTTAGCGATGTTATTAGCGGGGGGCCAGGGAACAAGACTGGGAGATTTAACGAAGGGTTTAGCAAAACCAGCTGTTCCATTTGGAGGTAAATATAGAATAATAGATTTTGCTTTAAGTAATTGTAGCCATTCTGGAATAAATAAAGTTGGAGTATTAACTCAGTATCAACCACATTTATTGAATGCATATGTAGGAAATGGGAGTGCATGGGATTTAGATAGGAAATTCGGGGGCGTCTCGGTACTACCTCCTTATCAAGGAAGTACCGGGGGCCAATGGTACAAAGGGACAGCCAATGCAGTCTATCAAAATATCCGCTTTATCGACCAGCATAACCCGGAATATGTTCTGGTCATATCAGGAGACCACATATATAAAATGGACTACAAACGTTTACTAGACTTTCATATAAAAAACAGCGCTGAAGCAACCATCGCGGTCATCGAAGTACCATGGAATGAGGCAAGTCGCTTTGGGATTCTTACCGCAAATGAAGACCATCAAATCACTGAATTTCATGAAAAGCCAACTATTCCTAACAGTAATTTAGCATCCATGGGTGTGTACGTATTTAATTGGAAACTATTAAAGAAATACTTAATGGAAGATGAGATAAATCCTACTTCATCTAATGACTTTGGGAAAGATGTGATTCCAAAAATGCTTTCTGATCAAATTGACCTGTATGCTTACAGGTTTAAGGGTTATTGGAAGGATGTTGGCACCGTTCAAAGTTTGTGGGAAGCCCATATGGATCTTTTAGAGGAAAGTCCTGAATTAGATTTATATGACCCCCAGTGGAAAATATACTCAGTAAATGCAAATCGCCCACCTCAGTATATCGCACCTGGATCTACCATTACACAGTCTCTCATTAACGAAGGATGTCAAATCTTTGGACACGTGGATCGATCAGTCCTATCCCATAATGTTTATGTTGGGAGGGGTACAATCATTAAGGATTCTGTCATCATGCCTAATGTCATAATAGGGAAAAATGTGAAAATCGAGCGTGCCATCATAGCGAATGATACGTTCATTGATGATGGTGTTGAAATTGGTTCGTCTAATTTAGCAGATGAAATAACGTTAATAGGTGAAAATCAAAGAATTACATCCAATATGCAAAATGTTTTATAGGACTTTGAAGGAGCAGGGGGACAGATATTTTGAGCCAAGTATTAGGGGTTATAAATTTAATGAATGAAAATCAATTTTTAAAAGAGCTAACTTCTTCACGCTGTTTAGCGTCGGTCCCTTTTGGTGGACGGTATAGACTTATAGATTTTACATTATCAGATTTCGTCCATGCAGATGTTACCCAGGTGGCTGTATTTGCTCGAGAAAAATACCGTTCACTGATGGACCATTTAGGATCGGGAAAGGAATGGGATTTAGACCGTCATAACGGTGGACTATTTATATTACCTCCACTTAAACCCGGTGAAAAAATGATGGGAGACATTCAGCAATTTTATGACCATTTAATGTTTTTTCAGCGTTCCTATGCAGATACCGTTATCATCTCTCCAGGCTGTCATGTGTGCGAGATTGACTACACAGAAATTATTGATCAACATAGGGTGAACAATGCCGACATAACGATTGTTTATAAGGATTACAAGGGAGTGCCTGTACAAAAACCTGTCTATCATAAATGTTCTGTTGATGATGACGGAAATATTTCAGATATAGAGTTGTATGCATCCCCACAAGAAGGAGACCTTGTTTGTTTAGAAACGTATATTCTTAAAAAAACAGTATTAGTAGAGCTTATCTTAAAGTGTATAGAGAATGATGAGTATGACTTTATTAAAGATGCTCTAAAGGCACATCTAGATGATTATGTTGTGAAGGGCTATCACCTTAAGGGTGAAATGATGTTTATTCATTCCGTTGAAAGTTTTCACCAAGGTAATATGGCTTTTTTAAACCAGAAGGTGATGCACTCCTTCTTTAATGATAAACGTGAGGTTTTTACAAAAATAAAACATGAGGCACCTACTAAATATACATTAAGTTCCGCGGTATCCCATTCTTTGATTGCTAATGGATGTGATATACAAGGAACGGTTGAAAACAGTATCCTATTTCGGGGCGTGAAAGTAAAAAAGGGAGCTGTCGTTAAAAACAGTATTATCATGCAAAAAGGAGAAATTGAAGAGGGTGCTTATGTAGAAAATGTCATTACTGATAAACAAGCAAAGATTACAAAAGATCAGAAAGTGATTGGTAAATCTAAACCAAAAGTTATTAAGAAAGCAGAAATGATCTAACGGAGGTTAGCCATGAATGTAGTGTTTGCGGCTTCAGAATGTGCACCTTTTATAAAAACAGGCGGTTTAGGTGATGTAATCGGTGCTCTACCCAAGGCTTTACAAAAAAAGAATGTTCAGGTTTCTGTTATTTTACCAAAGTATAATGACCTACCGTTTCAAATAAAAGATCAGCTTACTTTTTTGAAAGGTATAGAGGTTCCAGTGGGATGGAGACGGCAGTTCTGTGGTATTGAGACACTGGAGCAGGGTGGAATTCATTACTATTTTTTGGATAATGAGTATTATTTTAAACGGCATGGCAGCTATGGATTCTTTGATGATGGGGAGCGGTTTGCCTTTTTTTCAAGGGCAGTACTTGAAGCCCTTCCTCACTTACATCATAAACCAGCTATCATTCATTGCCACGATTGGCAAACAGGGCCTATTCCCGTTTTATTAAAAGCTCATTATAGTAATCATCCATTTTATAAAGATCTGAAAACCATTTTTACGATTCATAATCTCCGATATCAAGGTGTTTTTCCTAAGCAGGTATTATGGGAGCTTCTTGATTTAAGTGAGCTCTACTTTCATATGGATGGATTGGAGTTTCATGGTCAAGTAAGTTATATGAAGGCGGGTCTAGCTTATTCTGATTGTATTACAACCGTTAGTCCTACCTATGCAAAAGAAATTCGTACCTCTTTCTATGGTGAAAATCTCGAAGGATTTCTAGAGAAAAAATCACCAAATCTATATGGAATTATTAACGGCATTGATTATTCAAGCTATGATCCATGTATAGATTCTGAGATTTTTACATCTTATCGAGAACCAGCTGGAAAAATAGAAAATAAATTAAGATTACAGGAATCGCTTCGTTTACCCGTAAATAAGGATATTCCGATTATAGCTATGGTAACAAGGTTAGTGGATCAAAAGGGTATTGATTTAGTTCTTCATGTTTTCGAGGAAATAGTAAGAATGAATGTCCAATTTATCCTAATAGGAACGGGTGAGGAACGTTATGAAAGAGCTTTTAAAGAGTTGGCTGAAAATCATCCAGAAAAGGTATCTGCTAACCTCTATTTTGATGAATCTTTAGCTAGAAAAATATATGCTGGGTCCGACATCTTTTTAATGCCTTCACAATTTGAGCCATGTGGGATTGGTCAGCTTATTGCTTTAAAATATGGCACCATACCTGTTGTAAGGGAAACGGGAGGCCTTAAAGATACGGTTTTGCCTTATAATGAGTTTACCTGTTGCGGAAATGGCTTTAGTTTTACTCATTATAATGCCCATGACATGCTGTATACGATTGAAAGAGCACTATGGTTTTACCGCTTCCAGCCTAATAAATGGAGGGATCTGGTACATAATGCTTTGAAATTGGACTATAGCTGGGAGTATTCTTCTAATGAGTATAAAGATTTATACCGGCATATTTTACAAAATAAGGTAAAAGAGTTAATCTGATTTACAAAATTACGAAAAAATAGCCTATAATCCTTCGTAATGGCAATACTGTATGTATAATCCATTATGGAGTGATTATATTTGAGTACAGGTCAAGGGTCTTATTTATTTCTAGTTATCAGTAGCCTTTTTTGTATCGTACTTGCACTTCTAAAAACAAGATCTCAGAGAATGGTTCTCTTATTTCTAGCAGTGGCAGGACTTATACTTTTTGTGGACTACATCATTTACGTTTTAGGAAAAGCATATCAATATATCCCTGATATAGTGCCCGGAAAGTATGATTCCCACGTGGGTGCGTTGTTTAATGCACTGATATTATCTTCAACGGCATGTTTATTTGCGGCCTATCAAGTTTGGTGGATTTGGAGCATCGCAATTGCTCTTATTTTTGCAGGAATTGAGCAGGTATTTCTAAAGATAGAAGTGTATAAGCAAAACTGGTGGAATACTGGCTTTACCTTTTTTAGCTTTATTTTTTATTTTCCAATCGTAAAAAGCTGGTGGAACACCCTGCACAGGTGGCATGGCCTAAAAACGCGAGTGATTACATTAGCACTAGCCCTGTATGCAATTCGAGTTCCATTAGGAGTTGTTCAGTATGGGGTTTTGGAAAGTAGAACATATGAAGTTCAATGGCTTGAAGCAATTGGGAAAGACGGGGCAGCCGTTCACTCATGGGTAATCATCCCAACATGTGTCCTATTGGCATTTCTCATTCTTTCTAATCTTAAAATATATTGGTCTTTCATGACCGTTATTTTGTTCTTTTGTATAGACCTATTTTTGAAGAAAATAGGAATCATACATGTTAACCATTCTTGGGATGCCATATATTACATAAGCGCAGACACAATAACCCTACTTGTGGGAATATATCTAGGTAAGCTTATAACAAATAGTCAATAAAAAGGATACCGTTAAAACGGTATCCTTTCTTCAATTAGTTGAAATTCAAGCACTAACGACTAGAAATATTAGGCAATAAATGGCATTCGTCCAATCCTTCGTTTTGTATGATGCATATACAAAAGTAACGAGGGAAAGTGGCTGATTCAATGTGTAATAAGCATAGACACCACCGTTGTAAGAAACACCATAAGCATTGTTGCTGTAGATGTCATTGTGAGTGCTGTTGCAAATGCTGTTGTAAATGTCACTCCGAATGCCATTGCAAATGCTGTTGTAAAAAGAAGAAACACTGTAAAAGAAAGTGCAAGCACCATCGTAAACATCACTGCTGTGACTAGCGATAGGTAATAATCTAAAAATGACCCTATAGGTACCCACATATTTTTCAAAATGTGGACAAACACACTCTCTAATGATCTTTACTTTCCATATCTTATTAAAAAGATAGATTGGAGGGTGGAATTGTGTTTGGTTATTCTATGGTGCAAACGGTTCGAATGAATGCTCATAAACTAGATCGCCCATTAAGGGACAAGGTATTAAATATGTATAAACCTTTTAAAATGACACCGTGTTTTCTGCATAAAATGTTCGAAGGTTTCTTAAAAAAGACGAAAAAATTACCGGTAATAATAGAGTTTGAAAAAGAGAACTACCAAATAGGATGTCATGAGGTTCATCAAGTACTTGATTCTAGTTCTAGATGTAAAGTCAAAAAAGAATTCTCAACTGTACCTTGTTGTAGTGCAGTAGTAACACCTGCTGGCCTAGATGAAATTTTAAATAACTGTAAATCGGTTAAAAAGATCTACCTAAATCGAGAGGTAAAAGCATTACTAGATACAGCTGTTGGGTCTGCGAATGCCAGAAGTATTGTAAGAAATAACACAACTCTGACTGGAAAAAATGTAACGGTAGCTGTCATTGATACAGGAGTTTACCCACATTTGGATCTCTCTGGGAGAATTATTGACTTTGTTGACCTAGTGAATCAAAGGCAAGAAATTTATGATGATAATGGACACGGGACACATTGTGCAGGCGATATAGCTGGGAATGGTGCAGCCTCTTCTGGTAGATATGTTGGTCCAGCTCCAGAAGCTAATATTGTGGGTGTAAAGGTTTTAGATAAAATGGGATCTGGTTCGTTGGATACAGTCATGCAGGGTGTAGAATGGTGTATCCAACAAAATGAGAGCAACCCCAATTATAAGATTGATATTATAAGTATGTCTCTTGGAAGCACTGCCCAACGTATGGCAGGTGAGGATAGTGACCCAATGGTTCAAATGGTAGAAGAAGCATGGGCCAGGGGGATTGTTGTATGTGTGGCTGCCGGTAACGAAGGCCCTGAACCTGAAACAATTGCAAGTCCAGGTATCAGTAATAAAGTGATTACTGTAGGTGCTTACGATGATCGTGAAACAGAGGCGAGAAGTGATGATGATGTGGCCAGCTTTTCAAGCCGTGGCCCTACAGTCTATGGGGTAGCAAAACCAGATTTATTAGCGCCTGGTGTAAATATTGTGTCATTACGTTCACCTGATTCATTTATTGATAAACTTCAAAAGAGTAGCCGGGTGGATACGGAGTATTTTTCTATGTCAGGCACTTCAATGGCAACGCCAATTTGTGCTGGGATTGTTGCTTTGATGCTTGAGTATAACCCTAATTATTCACCTGATGATATTAAAACACTATTAAAACAAGGGGTAGTTTTACCACCTAGCCTACAGGAGCTTGATCCTAATGTTTATGGAGCAGGTTTCATAAACGCAGATAATTCTATACCTGTAAGACCTTAATAATTTGTAATCAAGAAGCCCTGTTGACTATCAAACAGGGCTTCTATTATATTTATAGACCTATAAAAATTTAATTTTTCCCAACATTTAAGAAAATACTAAAAATTGATAGAATAGAAGTATGTGAATACTTATGGAAAAGAGGAGATCCTTATGCAAAAAGCTATTTCTGTTTTGAGAGGACCATATATGGAAAGTACGCACGACATTCATGTTGCGGTTGTGAACACGAAGGGAGAGCTATTATATTCATACGGTGACCCAAACCGATTAACCTTTCCTCGTTCTTCTATGAAACCGTTTCAGGCAGTGCCAGTCATTGAAACAGGTGCGGCAGATGCTTATCAATATAGTGATGCTGAACTATCGCTTATATGTGCATCACATAGTGGTGAAGGAATTCACCGGAGTAGTGTAATGGATATTCTAGGAAGAGTTCAGCTAGAAGAAGAAGCTTTGCAGTGTGGGACTCATATTCCAAGAGATATAGATAGCTATAACGAACTAATTCGTAATGGAGGAGAGTTGACACCAGTGTTTAGCAACTGTTCTGGTAAGCATTCTGGCATGCTAACTACAGTTGTACATATGGGTGAAGATGTTCATACGTATAGAGAAGTAGAACATCCTCATCAACAGCGAATTTTGCAGGCAATTGAGGATGTGTGTAGCTTCCCTAAGGAAAAAATTGAAATGAGTGTAGACGGCTGTGGTGTACCAGTCCATCGATTACCACTCTTTCATACTGCACTAGGCTTTGCAAGATTAGCAGACTCTTCCTCACTAGAAAATAAAACCCGTGCACACACACTGGAAAGAGTTCGAAGAGCCATGACATCATTTCCAGAGATGGTTGGTGGAACAGACCGGTTTGATACGGACCTTATGCGTGTGTTCAATGGTAGAATCGTAGCCAAAGCAGGTGCGGAGGCTGTCCAGTGCCTGGGAGATGCTGAGACAGGAATTGGAATCGCGATAAAAGTGGAAGATGGGGGTCCAAGAGCAACTAGTGTAGCAACAATGGAAGTGTTAAAACAGCTTGGAATCGGGGAAGAACACCATTTTGCACAGCTTGAACAATATGTAAATGCACCGGTGTTGAATGCTAGAAAAGATACCATAGGGGTTATTAAAGCTCACTTTCAATTAGTGAAGCATGAGATTGGATTTAATGTAGTACCAAACTAATTGGAATATGAAGGAGGTGGCAAATCATTAGGGCATTTTTTCAAAAGTTTAGTGGTACCTTTATCATTTACATTGTGGTTGCCGCCATCTTGACTAATATCCCCATTGTCGGGAATTACGTAAGTATGATCAATACCGTTATTCATGAATCGGGTCACGCTTTGATGGCATTATTAGGTGGAGACATCCATGAAATCTCCTTATTTGTAAATACAGAAGGCGTAACCTATACGAGTCATTCATCTTGGTTCGGAGGCTTTTTTACAAGTTTAGCGGGCTACATTTTTTCCTCAGCAATGGCTTTCTTAGGCTTTTGGCTTCTGGCTAAGGGAAAAAACAAAGTGTATATAGGAATATTATTGGGCTTTATTGGCTTGAATTTGATTTTCTGGGTTCGTAATTTTTATGGGATCTTTTGGTTAATCACATTTGGCATCAGCTTTATCCTTTTATTGATTAAGTCTAAAAAAGTGGTTGTGGAAACAGTCATCCTATCGTTAGCTTCCATCATTTTAGTGGAATCTGTCACATCTGCCTTTGACATCATGGCCTTAAGTTTTATGCATCCTCAAGCAGCTGGTGATGCTACAAATTTAGCTAAGTCAACCGTCATAATCCCTGTTCAAGTTTGGGGTGTGTTTTTCTTTGTACAATCCATTTGGTGGGGTGTCTTGAGTTATAGAATGGGATTATAAAAAATTTAGAAAAAACGGTGTGTTCGAATGAGAAAACCATTCGAACACACCGTTTTTTAGTTTAATCTTTCTCTTCCTCTTTACGCCAAGGCCAATTTCCGCCATGGCCCCATTGTCCGTGCCCATGACCCCAATGTCCGTGTCCGTGTCCCCAATGACCATGATGCCCATGATGTCCATGACCCCAATGTCCATGGTGTCCATGATGTCCATGACCCCAATGTCCATGGTGTCCATGGTGTCCATGATGTCCATGCCAACTGCCACCTTGTCCGCCCCAAGGCCAATTTCCGCCATGGCCCCATTGTCCAGGCCAGTTACCTAGTTGTCGATTATTATCTGAACTCATCATAACGCCTCTCTTCTTAAGATTTGTTCCCACTACTAGGGTATGTCCCATAGGGCTTGTATGTATGGGTCTTAATCCTATGAATACGGCCTATTTCTTGTTTTCCAACTCACCCTTCATTTTCAAATATGACAATTGTCATATCAACTTATTCTTTATATCACTACGAAGAAAGGTATTTTTTAAGTACGATGAATTTAGAAAATGAACGTAGCTAATGAGGAGGAGTCGTAATGTTAGTTGAGGTTAAAAATGTCATAAAAAGATATGGGGATTTCCTTGCTCTTGACCATATGAATTTCTCAATTAGAGAAGGAGAAATCTTTGGGTTGCTTGGTCCTAATGGAGCGGGTAAAACCACAACAATCAGTATTCTTTCTGGACTTACTAAGTTTGATGATGGAGAAGTTAGTTTTCTTGGCAAGGATATTTCACGTCATGAAAATGAAGTCAAAAGAGAGTTAGGAATTGTTCCACAAGAGATTGCCCTCTTTGAAGATCTAACCGCGTATGAAAATCTTCACTATTTTGGGCGATTGTACGGATTAAAAGGGAGCCTACTAAAGGAAAGAATTGAAGAGGCCCTTCGGTTTACAGGACTAGTAGATAGGAGAACAGAGCGTCCCAAAGGTTTTTCAGGGGGAATGAAGAGAAGACTTAATATTGCGTGTGCCATCCTACATCATCCCAAACTCATTATTATGGATGAACCAACTGTAGGTATTGATCCGCAATCTCGAAATCATATTCTGCAATCGATTAAGGAATTAAACCGAATGGGATCATCCATTATTTATACGTCTCATTACATGGAAGAAGTAGAGGAGATTTGTTCTAGAATTGCTATTGTGGACCATGGGCGAGTGATTGCTCAGGGTACAAAGGAAGAGTTGACTTCTCTAGTATCTTCGGAAGAGAAACTGGTAGTTGATCTATCATCGGTTAACTACACAGTTGTTGAGAAAATAAAAGAGTTTCACAGTGTTTTAGAATGCGTAGTAAACGGTAATCAGTTGGTTGTAATCGGGAAAAAGGGGGAACAAAATGTCAATCGGCTGATTCATACGATAACGGAGTCAGGGTTAGAAATTCTATCCCTCTCCATAGAAAAACCTAGCTTGGAATCTGTATTTTTAACAATAACTGGAAGATCACTTCGAGATTGATGGGAAAGAGGTGGAAAAACAAATGCAAACGATAACCATTGCCTACTATACCTTTTTGCGGAATATAAGAGATACGAAAGGGCTGCTAGCTTGTACTTTACTTCCTATCGTGCTGATGCTCATTTTGGGAAATGCTCTGAATAGCGAGTTTACGCCGAAAACGTTAGAAAAGTTAAAGGTGGGGGTGTACCTTGAAGAAGAGAATGGTATGGTTCAATCAACCCTTTATCAATTTTTTCAATCAGAAGAACTGTCTTCCCTTACCCAATGGGAGGAGGTAGCCAGTCTTGAGGAAGGAATTGAAATGGTTAAGTCTAATCAATTGGAAGGCCTTATCTCCTACCCCATGGACAAACATTATGATTTGGAAAATGGAAGTCAGGGGAGCATTCAATACTATACCCGAACCAAAGATACCTTTTTCGAGCCATTTTTAGAAAGCTACATTCGTACCTTTAACCTCAATGTGGCGTTATTAAACTTAAACAAGGAACGATTTGTACCTAATGATGAAAATGCAAACATAGAAGAAGTAAAAGTCATAACTGAGGGGAAAATTCCAAGAGGGATTGACTATTATTCTATTGTTACTCTATTTCAAGCTCTGTTGCTAAGCGGTTTATTTGGGATTTTTGCAGTAACAAAAGATTCAGGGAATCATACAAATGTAAGATTTTTGACTGCACCTATTCGAAATCACCAAATTATTCTTGGAAAACTAATTGGAAGTACTCTCACTCTTTACAGCATAACGGTATTTATTTTCCTTGTGAGTAAGTTTGCCTTTGGCGCAAACTGGGATGGAAATATCATATTGATTTTAACTGTTCTCTTCCTATTTTCGATTACTGCCACTTCCTTTGGAATGCTACTAGCTTATTTATGTAAAAGTACCATGATGGCAGCATTAACCTTGTTCATTGTTTCTACCATATTTACGTTATTAGCAGGTGGATTTTCCCCGTTGGAAGGGAAGGCTTTTGATGTACTAGGTAAAATTTCACCTAGTTCATATAGCCAGGAAGTATTATTTACGAATATTTACGAGGGGACGATCGATACCCCTTCGTTAGTTGGTGTTCTGGTATACACAACTATTTTGGTGACCTTCACATTTGTACTTGGAAGGAGGAGAGTCGTATGAGTATCTTATTATTCACCTTGAAAAGAATACTTAGAAATAAGGTTCAGCTATTCTTTATTCTGTTGTTTCCTTTTGCTTTTATGTCCTTTGGATTTATTGGGGAACAACCATCAATTAAGGTAGCTGTTATTGACAAGGACCAGACCCCATTCACTGAGAGATTAAAGGATGGTCTTGAACAAAGGGCTAAGATCCGCCATGTAGAGGAAGAACACATGGAAGAGAAACTACTTTCCTTAAGAATTGATTATATCATTGTAATAGATAATGGTTTTACGGATAAGGTGATCAGAGGAGAAGGCGGAGGAATTACATCTTATTCAGTAAAAGAATCTAATTTTTCCGTACCTGTACGTATTTTTTTAGAACAATGGATTGGCCATGCAAAAGCTATTGCTAAGGCCGTCGATAACGAACCTGAAAGCTTTTATAAGGAATTTGAGGAGTATGACGAAACGGGAGCCCTTAAGATTCAGGAAGAGCTAGTGGCTGACCCAGGTATCTCCAGAACTAGAACGGTCATGGGATACTTAATTATTTCCGTACTGTATACATCCATAATTGTAGGACTATACATTATCTTAAATAAAAATAATCATACCCTTATTCGGACATTGGCAGCCCCTATTAGTCTAAAAAGCTACATGTTCCAGACGGTTAGCAGCTTTATTCTAATCTCTATTATTCAAATGACCCTGGTTTTACTAGTATTAAAATGGGTGTATAAATTGTACCTAGGTGACTCTGCACTGTCCATTTATTTGATGTTAACCTTATTTTCACTTGTATCTGTTTCATTTGGAGTTGCCATTAGTTCGTTTTCAAAGAATATTACCCAAGCATGCTTAATTGGGGTTGGTGTGATGGCACCGATGGCCATGCTAGGAGGAGCATATTTTCCACTTGATTATGCCCCAGAGTCACTCCAAACGGTTAGTCAGTTCACTCCTGTTTCATGGGTTCTAACAGGAATAGAAAAACTATTACAGGGAGAGTCAATTACATCTCTTGGGAAGGAAATGGGGATTTTACTTTTATTCGCGGTTATATTCTTTTTATTGGGAACGTTTAGAAAGGTAGATATAGCGAAATAGCGGAAGACTGGTATAATGGAAAAAAAGGGAAGTTGGGTAAAATGGGCTATACTTTAAAAGGGGTTTTATTTCTATATCTAATCGTAAACCTTGTCATCCAGGCTGAAATTTCATATGAAGAATTATTACTTTTTCTTATCATTATTGCGATTCAAATATGGAAAGAGAGATATTATAATTCTATTTATTTATCAATTGGAACACTTGCGTTTATTTGTATAGCCGTTCCTATAAATCCCGCCTATAGTGTTCTATTTGCTGTAGTATTATATGATTTTATTATATATACATCGATAAGTGGAGCACTAATAACGTGTTTGCTAGCTATTTTTTTCTCAATAGGAGATATATTGATTTTAAAAAATAGTGTGATTTTAATAGTAAGTGGTCTTTTGGCATATGGAGTTGAAAAACGTAATAAAGAGTCGGAGACTTACTTACAGACACTGGATAATGAAAGGCGATTACGTTATGAGCTTGAACAAACAAAGGCTAAGCTCCTTCATTCATCCAAAGAGATAGCGAATATCGTAGAAATAAAAGAGAGAAATAGAATTGCTCGGGAAATTCATGACAGCATTGGTCATAGCTTAGCTGGGATTCTAATACAACTCCAAGCAGCATACAAACTACATGATCAAGATGAAACCAAGTCAATGATGATGATACAGAAGTCAATAAAAGGTCTTTCGGAATCGGTAGAATTACTCCGAAATACTGTCCATAATTTAAAACCACGTGAGAACGTAAGCATAGAGTACATTCATAACATCATCGATAATTTTAGCTTCTGTCCGGTTCAGCTCAAATTTTTAGGGGACTTTAGTAAAATTCCAGCCAGCCATTTAGAAATTGTGTCAACGAATATAAAGGAAGCCCTGACCAACGCTGCCAAGTATTCTCAGGCGACAAATATTCAGGTCAATATTGATGTAAACGAACAATACACGAGGTTGTATATAAAAGATAATGGGGTTGGGTGTGACCATATTACAGAGGGACTGGGTTTAAGCGGTATGAGGGAGAGAATCCGCAATGTTGGAGGCAGCCTCTCTCTAAGCTCTAAAGAGGGATTCCTAATTGTTTGTCTTATTCCAAACCGGGACAGGAGTGGGGTATTTGAAAGTCTTAATAGTGGATGATGATGCACTGATTCGGGATGGTTTAAAGATTCTAATAGACTTGGAAGAAGATTTACAAGTAATTGGAACTGCAAGTAATGGTCAAGAAGCCTTTGATTTTTGCCAAATACAAAAGCCTGACCTTGTGTTGATGGATATACGAATGCCGGTTATGGATGGGGTCCAGGGAACACAGCTTATAAAAAAATATGACTCCAATATAAAGGTGGTTATACTAACAACTTTTAAGGATGATGATTATATAAAAGAGGCCATCAAATCTGGTGCAGAAGGATATATTTTAAAAAACCAGCCAACTGATAGTATCATAGAGAGCCTGCGAGCCGTAGGAAAGGGTACAATCGTTTTTGAAAAGGAAGTAGCTAGTTCATTATCGGCTATGTTGAGGGATAAGAAAACAGTACCAGAGCAGTTTGATTTAACAAAACGTGAATTAGAAATCCTTGAACTTATTGCTGAAGGATTATCCAATAAAGAAATAGCAGATAGAATCTACTTAAGTGTGGGCACCATCCGGAATTATATTACAACCCTACTAGAAAAACTACAATTAAGGGACCGTACCCAATTGGCTATTTTTTATTTAAAGCATTTTTAATAACATAAAAGGAACAGGTGACCAGATGGAAATACCTTTTCAATTGCAAAATTTGCTACAAGAATATACAAAACTAGTGGTTGAGGGGCTAGGGGAAAAAGTCCATGGTGTTTATGTGTATGGGTCCATTGCTCTTGGGGGTTACGAAGAGAGTAATAGTGATATAGATTTTATAACCATCCTAAACGATCAGCCTGATGATATTAACTTTAAAAGAATGGTTGAAATTCATCAAAATCTACAGGAGAAATTTGAAATAGCAAAAAAGATGGATGGATCGTATATACAAAAAGCAGACATAGGTTTGCTAAATGATAAGCTTTCCCCATATCCGTTTGTTAATGATGGGGTAATAAGGAAAGGTCATTGGGATATAAACTACGTGACTTGGTGGGTGTTAAAAACGAAAGGGATTACTCTATACGGCCCTAGCATAAGGGAAATGGACATTCCAGTTTCTTGGGATCATGTAGAAGAGACCATGAATTATAACATTCATCAGTATTGGAAAAAGAGGATAGAAAGAGTAGATTCCTCTATAGATGACGTGGATGTTGCGGATTCCGTTTTAACACTATGTAGAATCTATTTTACTCTTACGGGTAAAATAATTATTCCGAAAGTCAAAGCGGGTGAGAGTCTACTAGAAAGAGAAGAATTTCGGGAGTGGTCTTCAGTCATAAGGGAGGCAATTCGGATTCGTAAAGGAAACAATCAGGTATCGGAAATATCTTCAAAACAAGCTAGAGTAGAAAAAGTAGTTCAATTTGTCAGCCATATGATTGATACATGTAGCAAAATAGTAACGTCACGCTAATAATTCCTGTTATAAAACAGGGATTTTTTTTAGCTCTTGTTTAGTACATAAAAACAGTAAAGCGATAAATTTTTTTAATGAAATTTAATTATTCTGTCAGCCCTGATCTATTGCTGTTGGTGGCGCTTACATGACAAAGTGAATTTTCACTCAATTTAAAAAACTTCGAAAAAAGGACTACCCAAATAAAAAAGCCTATGATAAAATCCAATAACAATAAAGGTTATTTAGTTATCCGAAATATTTGTCAAATTTAACCGAAAAGGGAGAGTGTTGAGTCATGGCGTACAAGTTAATTAAAAATGGAACCTTGATTGATGGTAATGGTGGTCAGCCATTAGTAGACGCAGCTGTATTATTGAATGGTAATAAAATTGAAGCTGTTGGAAAAGTGTCTGAGGTACAAGTGCCATCCGGAGACGTTGAAGTAGTAGATGCACAAGGTGGATTTATTCTTCCGGGATTCATCGATACTCACGTTCATATGCTGTTTGAAGTAGGTAAGGTCGAAGAAAGCTTAACAACTCCTTTTTCATACAAGTTTTATAAAGCTACTCAGTTTATGAAAAGAACGGTCGATGCTGGTGTAACAACAGTCCGGGACGCAGGGTTTACAGATTTAGGAGTTAAAAAGGCTGTTGAAGACAAACTGGTTGTTGGACCAAGAATGCAAATTAGTATTACTCCTCTAACAACAACAGGAGGTCATGGAGACCAATGGATGGTTTCTGGAGTAGATATTACTAGCCCAAGCTATCCAGGAGTACCAGATGGCATTTGTGATGGGGTAGAGCAAGTTCGACAAAGAGCTCGTGAGGTTTTACGTGCTGGGGCAGATATTATAAAAGTTCACGCAACGGGTGGAGTTCTAAGTCCTACTGACCATCCAGAATTCACACAGTTTAGTCAAGAAGAATTAGAGGTTATAGTCCAGGAAGCCAAATTCAGACGTGGCGTTAAAGTTATGGCACATGCTCAAGGGGCAGAAGGTATTAAAAACGCAATTAGAGCTGGTATCCATTCAATCGAACACGGAATCTTTATTGATGATGAGGCGATTGAATTGATGTTAGAGCATGGTACTTACCTTGTTCCAACCTTACTAGCACCTGTAGCTGTATTAGAAGCTGCAGAGCGAGATGGATCAATGCCAGAATACGGTGTACAAAAGTGTCGTGAAGTTATTGAATTCCATAAAGAAAGCATCGCCAAGGCTTACCGAGCTGGGGTAAAAATCGCAATGGGTACGGATGCAGGTGTTATGGCACATGGAACAAATCTTCGTGAACTTGGACTCATGTGTGACATTGGAATGACTCCTATGGAATCTCTTGTGGCTACTACAAAAGTGGCTGCTGAATGTATGGGCTGGGAAGACAAAATTGGTACAGTTGAAGCTGGTAAGCTAGCGGATATTGTCATTTCACAAACAGACCCACTATCAGATATTCGTTCATTAGAAAACACAGATAACATTGTTGCTGTAATTCAAGACGGTGAATTAGTTAAGAACGCTCTGAACAAGGTTGCTGTGGTTCAGAACTAAGGTGATAAAAGCTGTCCACCATTGGACAGCTTGCCTTTTAACCATTTACTGACATGCTTTAAAGCGATAAAAAATAACTAAGGAGGTAATTAAAATGAATGATCCCATCATTGCGGTATTGTGTATTTTAGGAGTTATGGTTGTAGGTGAGGCAGTTTCTATTTTAACAAGAGCGCGTGTTCCGATGCTCCTTGTTGCAATGCTTGGTTATATGGTCCTAATCTGGACAGGGGTTTTTCCAAAAGAAATTTTAACAACCGCGACACTTGGAACTTTTGGTGCGGTAATGGTAGCACCACTAATTATTCATATGGGTACTCTAATCCCGTTTAAAGTTCTAAAAGGTCAAGTGAAAACAGTCATGATTGCTTTAATCGGAATGGTGGGATCTGTTGTATTAATCGTTGCTATTATTTCTCCTTTATTCGGTTATTCCACAGCTGTCTCTGCAGCAGGTCCATTAGCAGGTGGTACAATCGCCTTTATTATCACCACACAAAAGTTAACGGAAATGGGATTAGCTAGCTTGATTGCTATACCGGCTCTAATTGTTGCGGTTCAAGGGTTAGTAGGAATGCCAATTGCGAACTTCTTCTTACGTAGATTTGCAAATAATGTGAAGAAGGAAATCAATCAACCGGGTTACGCAGAGGTTGCTGCAACAGCTGAATCTTTTATGAATCCGGAAGAATCAAAAAAGTCGTTAATTCCTAAAAAGTTTCAAACGCCAACCGTTCTTTTATTCCAGCTATTCCTTGCAGGGGTGGTAGCTAATTTCCTAGGTAAAGTTACAGGGGTTAACTTTAGTGTATGGTGCTTACTTCTAGGTATTGCAGGAGCTTACTTTAAGTTTTTCCAACCAAAGATGTTGGAACGTGCCAACTCTTTTGGTATTTCAATGGTTGCCTTAATATTCTTTATCATGGTACCGATGACTGATGTAACACCTTCTATGTTTGCTAAATCATTAGGAGTTGTACTTGTTATTATGGTAGTCGGTATCATCGGAATTGTTGGTGGTGGATATATTGCTTCTAAAATCTTTAAGTGGGATTACAATAAAGCAATTGCGGTGGCTTTAACAGCACTACTAGGATTCCCAGCGGACTATATCGTTTGTGAGGAAGTTAGTCGAAGTGTTGGTGAGAATGAAAAAGAAGAGAAGGCCATCTTTAATGAGATTGTAACACCGATGCTTGTAGGTGGATTTACAACGGTTACAACAGGATCGATTGTTATCGCGAGTATTCTGATGAATACATTATAATGATAATTAGGCCCACCATAGAGGGGCCTTTTTTTTCTTTTTCGTCTTTTTTTATTTTTTTGTTTGTAAGAATCTACCTTTTATATTGTTAAAAGAACAACTTAGGATTATAATCCCTCTATTGAGAGAGTTTAGGGGTGAAATATCGTGCTTCGACGTTTTTATACTTATTATCTTCCACATAAGAAGCTATTTTTAATAGATTTTAGTAGTGCTGTTATTGTGGCGATATTGGAATTAGCTTTCCCGTTAGCAGTACAGTGGTTTATTGACGATCTACTTCCAGGTGAAGATTGGTCAGCCATTATGTGGGTAGGGACAGGGTTACTAGCTTTGTATATTGTAAGTACTTTGCTCCAATATATTGTGAATTATTGGGGACATAAGTTAGGAATCAATATTGAAACGGACATGAGGCATCAGTTGTTTAAGCATGTCCAAAGACAATCTTTTAGATTTTTCGATAATACCAAGACTGGTCACATAATGAGTAGAATTACAAATGACTTGTTTGATATTGGAGAGCTAGCTCACCATGGACCTGAGGATGTATTTATTGCAGCTATGACCTTCATTGGTGCGTTTTGGATCATGCTAACCATCAATGTTAAATTAGCATTGGTTGCGATATTAGTTGTTCCGTTTCTCATTTGGTTAATTGTTTACTGTAATTTGAGAATGAACAAAGCTTGGAAGCAAATGTACACGGAAATTGCTGATGTCAATGCGAGAGTAGAAGACAGTGTATCTGGGGCTAGAGTCGTTCAGTCCTTTACAAACGAAGAGTTTGAGATTTCTAGATTCCGAGTGAACAATCAACGTTTTAGAAAAGCAAAATTAGCGGGTTATAAAGTGATGTCATTCAGTACGTCCGGGATTTATATGATGACAAGATTTATCGTATTGATCGTACTAATAATTGGGGCATGGTTAAGCTTCCGAGGGGAACTATCATACGGAGAATTGGTAGGGTTTGTTCTTTATATCAATGTATTATTCAAACCCATTGATAAAATAAGTGCACTCATGGAGCTCTATCCGAAAGGCATGGCGGGGTTTAAGAGATTTACTGAATTACTGGATAATGAGCCTGAAGTATTAGACCGCGCTGATGCTGTAAACGTGAGCTCATTACAGGGAAATATTTCGTTTAGTAATGTTTCATTCCGTTACGATCAGCACAAACCAGTTCTAAGTGAGATTGACCTTGATATCCCCGCAGGAGAAACGGTGGCCTTTGTAGGACCATCAGGAGCCGGAAAAACGACTATTTGTTCACTCATCCCTCGCTTCTATGATGTGGATGAGGGGGCTATTTATATTGATGGACGTGATGTTCGCCAAATGACGAAAAAATCACTTCGATCACAGATTGGGATTGTACAGCAAGATGTATTTTTATTTACCGGTACACTTCGGGAGAATATTGCGTACGGAAGTCTAGGAGCTTCTGAGGAGGAGATTAGGGAAGCAGCCAAGCGTGCCCACTTGGAATCCTTTATTGAATCTCTTCCATTAGGTTATGATACGCCAGTTGGAGAAAGAGGCTTAAAGCTTTCCGGAGGTCAGAAGCAGAGAATTGCGATTGCCCGGATGTTTTTAAAGAATCCTCCTATTCTAATATTGGATGAGGCGACTTCCGCTTTAGATACTGAAACCGAGATGATTATTCAAAAGGCCTTAGCAGAACTAGCTGAGAACCGCACAACGCTTGTGATCGCACACCGATTGGCTACTATTCGAAATGCCGATCGAATTGTTGTCGTCACTGAGGAAGGTATTACAGAGCAAGGTAGCTACCAGGAGCTTGTTGAAAAAGGTGGCGTATTTACTAGGCTTCATAAAGTACAATACGCAAATCAAATATAAGTAAAAGGAAGAAAGAAGTGGCTTTCCAATTTTGAGAGCTGCTTCTTTTTTTATATGGAAGAAACACGAAGGACCTGAAACGTGCTCTATGGTGAGGAGAAGCAGGAAATTTTTTGGGATAGCTGGTTGTGGATCCGCAGAACAATAAGCGGAAACAGAGTCCGGCTGAGGTCTGGCAGCAAGAGAAGTGGACACAGAATCCGCTATTTGTCTCAAAATGCCTATTTTTACCGATGAAGCGGACAGAGGTTCCGTTATATGGTGAAATTCGGTAAGAAAACCCCTCAAAATTGAAGAATAACGGAACCAGGGTCCGTTCGACCCCTGAAAACCGGCATTTTTATTAAAATAACGGAACGAGGGTCCGGTTGTAATGCGATAGCAAGAGAATCGGACACAGAATCCGTTATTTGTAAAATTTGTTGGAAAATAATAGTTGATTAAACTAACATCATTAGTTATTATAAAACTAATGTTATTAGTTTAAAGGGGGAGAATACTCATGCAAGTCATTAAAAAGGGGTCCTTATATCAACTGGCTTTTATGCCACGTTTTTTTCCAGTGAATTGCTATATGGTGGAGGAAGAAAGTAGTTTAACACTGGTTGACACAGCATTGCCTTATAGCTGGACGGGGATTTTGCAAGTAGCAGAACAGATTGGTAAGCCTATTACCAAGATTGTCTTAACACACGGTCATGGAGATCATGTAGGATCTTTAGATACATTAAAGGAGAAACTTCCATCTGTCGAAACTTATATTTCTAAACGAGATGCGCGATTGTTAAAAGGAGATCGATCATTAGACCCGACTGAACCAGAAACACCCATTCGAGGTGGAGTCCCCAAAGACGTGAGGACAACACCTGACTTTCTTCTAGAAGATGGGGATGAGGTGGGTTCTTTAGTAGCCATTTCAACACCAGGGCATACACCGGGCTCCATGTCATTTATAGATAAGCGGACTCTAGCATTGATAGCGGGAGATGCGTTCCAAACAAGAGGCGGAATGGCCGTATCTGGTCAAATTCGCCCGACTTTCCCGTTTCCGGCTATGGCAACTTGGAATAAAGAAGTTGCTATTGAGAGTGCAAACAAATTACTAGGATTTAATCCATCTCTACTTGCAGTAGGTCATGGGAAGATGATTGATCAACCTAATCACTTAATAGACCGTGCAATTCAGGAAGCAAATGAACATGTAAACAAATAGAAAGGATGCAATAAAATGTCACCTAGAAGAGGTCTTGATATAGAAATCATTTTAGAAGCAGCGACCGAAATGGCAGATCAAGAGGGATTAGAAGCTATTACCTTAGCAACTTTAGCAAAAAAGCTAAATATTAAGCCACCTTCCCTTTACAATCATGTAGAAGGACTACCTGGATTAAGAAAAAAGCTTGCGATTTATGGATTAGAACAGCTATTAGAAGAATTAACAAAATCAGCAGTAGGTCGCTCAGGGGATGACGCTGTCCGTGCTTTGGCAATCAGCTATGTCTCGTTTTCAAGGAAGCATCCAGGCCTTTATGAAGCTACTTTAATGGCCCCTGATGAAGATGTTGACCATCAAAAAGCAGCAAGTGCCATTGTTGACTTAATCGTTAACGTTTTGCGAGCCTATGAATTGGAGGGTGAACAATCACTCCATGTTGTCCGTGGTTTAAGAAGTATTTTACATGGTTTTTCTTCATTGGAACAAAAAGGCGGATTCGGATTACCGTTAGATTTAGATAAAAGCTTACATCTTCTCATTAACACATTTCTTGCGGGAGTTCACCAGCTAGTTCAGGACTAACGAGATCATTTTTAGTTTACCTCTTACATTTGGGGACAGTACGGTAGTTGAATGTGATGATAAGAATAAGATAAAGTAGTACTACATGTTTTTAGCGATAGGAGGAGTGAAAGTGAGAGACCATTCCATACCGACTATAGACATTATAGAATTATGCCTACTAGCCGGAAAGTTAATGCTTCAGAATGGAGCTGAAACATATCGAGTGGAAGACACAATGACTCGAATTGCAGCTTCTTTTGGTATTCATCACTCTCATAGCTATGTCATTCCAACTGGTATTATTTTTTCAATAGATGGCTTAGAGCCAAGTAAGTTAATTAGAATCTCCGAAAGGTCTACAGATTTAGAAAAAGTAACCTTAGTCAATAATATCTCACGGAGAATTAGTGGTGGAGAGCTTTCTCATGAGCAAGCCATGATGGAACTGAAGGAGCTGGAGAAGGCTAATTTATTTTTCCCTGCATGGGTTCAGATTAGTGCGGCTGCCATTTCAAGTGCCTGCTTTTTAATTATGTTCGATGGGAAATGGCATGATTTTTTTCCAGCGCTTGTCACGGGAGGCGTTGGTTTCTCATGCTTTTTATATTTGCATTATCTAGTGAAAATTAAATTTTTTTCTGAGTTCTCTGCTTCGTTAATTATAGGGTTCATGGCTTTTTTATTTGTAACGTCCGGGTTAGGCCATGAAATTGATAAGATTATTATCGGATCTGTGATGCCGCTAGTGCCTGGATTGCTCATAACCAACGCAGTTAGAGATTTAATGGCCGGTCACCTTGTATCTGGTTTATCAAAAGGAGCAGAAGCTTTTTTAACGGCTTTTGCAATCGGATCTGGAATTGCTGTAATCTTTGCTTTTTATTAAGGTCTGATTCACATTATAGACATGAGTGAGGGATTGTCATGATTGAGCAGTTGGTGACAAGCTTTGTGGCAACGGCAGCTTTTGGGGTCATATTTAATGTGCCTAGGGAGTCATTATTAAGAGTTGGGTTTGTAGGTATGGCCGGTTGGTTCGTATATAAATGGTTAGTCACGAATCAGTATGATAGTGTGATGGCTACCTTTTTAGCTGCCTTCTTAATTGGATCGATTAGTTTTATCTTCGCAAAATTCTATAGAAAGCCTGTCATCATCTTCAGTGTATCCGGGATTATTCCATTGGTTCCAGGAGGGCTGGCCTATGATGCAATGCGTAGATTTGTAGAAAATGATTATACGCTTGCCATTGAGCTTGCAGCCAAAGTGTTTATGATTTCAGGTGCCATTGCAATGGGATTAGTATTTTCAGAAGTAATGAACCAACTCATTATTAAGGCGAAGAAGAAAGAAAAGTTTGTGAAGCGGGGATAATGGAAAGAAACAAGTTATAGATAGGATGACAGGATGGAAATCACAGTAAAAATAAATTCAAAAGAAGGTAAAAAGTACAAAAGTGGGTACCCACTCATCCTAAAGTCGGCCTTAATGAACCCTGAAGTATTGGAGGAAGAAGGATCGATTATTAAGCTAGTGGATGAGAAAGGGCAATTTATTGGAAAAGGCTACTTCGGCATTCAGAACAAAGGGTACGGTTGGTTATTAACAAAGAATGAAAAAGAGACAATAGACCAAGACTTTTTCAATCAAAAAATCATGGCTGCCATCAATCGCAGAAAGCCATTTTTTGAGAATACTGATACAACCGCTTTCCGTTTATTTAACGGGGAAGGTGATGGAATTGGTGGTTTGACCATTGATTATTTTGAAGGTTATTGTTTAATCAATTGGTATAGTAAAGGAATCTTCAAGTTCAAGGATTATATTATACACTCTATTACTTCCATGCTTCCTGTTAAGGGAATCTATGAGAAAAAGAGATTTGATACAGCGGGTATGTACATAGAAGACGATGACTTTGTCACGGGAGAACGTGCTCAATTTCCCTTGATTGTGAAGGAAAATGGAGTGAAGTTTGCCATCTACTTAAATGAGGGCGCCATGGTGGGTGTCTTTTTGGATCAAAGAGATGTCCGAATGCAAATACGTGACAAGTATGCGAAAGGGAAGACGGTGTTAAACACATTTTCCTATACTGGGGCTTTCTCGGTATTTGCAGCATTAGGTGGGGCTAAGCAGACGACTAGTGTAGACCTGGCAAATAGAAGCCTTCAGAAAACACAGGAACAGTTTGAAGTCAACGGACTCGATCCTGAAAAACAAGAAATTCTTGTCATGGATGTATTTAAATATTTTAAATATGCGGTTCGAAAACAATTATTATTCGACCTTGTTATTCTAGATCCGCCGAGCTTCGCAAGATCAAAAAAGCATACTTTCAGTGCAGCCAAAGACTATACAAACTTATTAAAAGAAGCCATTGCCATTACTGAAAAAGGTGGGGTTATTGTAGCTTCAACCAATGCCAGTAACTTTGGGATGGATAAATTCAAAGGGTTTATTGACCAGGCATTTATTGAAATGAAAGGGAAGTATCAGTTGTTGGAAGAGTTCTCACTCCCTCAGGATTTTAAGGTGGCAAAGGAGTTTAAGGAAGGGAATTATTTAAAGGTTGTCTTTATTCGAAAAATTCATTGACTTATTTGGTGAACCGACATACAATGACTGTAATTAGGGAAGAAGAAATCTTTCGTCGGAAGAGTTGATTTCTATGAAACAGGTCAACCACAATCGAATACATCGTCGTTCTGACGAATCTTTACTTACACATTCAGGAGCTATATCAAGAGAGCTACATTTCTTGGTATAGCTCCTTTTATTATTCTCCCTTTACTTTGGTAAAGGAGGAACGGAGGGGTATAAGTGATTACATTAACTGGGGAACACTTAACATTTTTAGAGGTGGAGAAGGTCCTTTACCAATTTGAAAAAGTAACGGCATCTTCCGGGGCAATGGAAAAGGTAAAAGCCAGCAGGGCAGCGGTAGAAAACATCGTAAATGATGGAAAAATCATATATGGCATTACAACAGGATTTGGTAAGTTTAGTGATGTCTTTATTAAAAAAGGTGATGTAGAAGCATTACAGTTGAATCTCATTCATTCCCATGCATGTGGTGTAGGAGAACCGTTTCCTGAAGTGGTTTCGAGGGCTATGTTGCTACTGAGGGCAAATGCTTTATTAAAAGGATTCTCAGGAGTACGTCCTGTCATCATTGAACGATTACTAGATCTTTTAAATACTAAAATCCACCCTGTGATTCCTCAGCAAGGTTCTTTGGGGGCAAGTGGTGACCTAGCGCCATTGTCTCATTTAGCTCTTGTTTTACTTGGTGAAGGAGAAGTGTTTTATAAAGGAAAAAGAATGCCCGCTATGGAGGCGTTGGCATTCGAAGGGATTTCCCCAGTTACATTAACAGCAAAGGAAGGGCTTGCTTTAATAAATGGTACTCAGGCCATGACAGCAATGGGTGTCGTGTCTTATTTAGAGGCGGAAAAACTTGCGTATCAGTCGGAGCTTATTGCTTCTGTTACTTTAGAGGGATTGCAGGGAATAATGGACGCTTTTGATGAAGATATTCACCTAGCAAGAGGTTATCAGGAACAAGTTGATGTAGCTAGACGGATTCGGGAATATCTTGTTGATAGTAGGTTAGTGACAAAGCAAGGAGAGATTCGAGTCCAAGACGCCTATTCACTACGTTGTGTCCCACAAGTTCATGGAGCAACATGGCAAACCCTTCGCTATGTGAAGGAAAAACTTGAAATTGAAATGAACGCAGCTACAGATAATCCACTTATTTTTGATGAAGGCAGGAAAGTGATTTCCGGTGGCAATTTTCATGGACAGCCAATTGCCTTTGCTATGGACTTTTTAGCCATCGCCATTGCTGAACTGGCGAATATATCAGAACGGAGAATCGAACGACTAGTCAATCCACAGTTAAATGACCTTCCAGGCTTCTTAAGCCCAGAGCCAGGTTTGCAATCAGGAGCCATGATTATGCAGTATGCAGCAGCCTCTTTAGTATCTGAAAATAAGACGTTGGCTCACCCAGCTAGCGTGGACTCCATTCCATCCTCTGCCAATCAAGAGGATCATGTGAGCATGGGTACAATTGGCTCAAGGCATGCACATCAAGTGATTACAAATACAAGAAGAGTGATAGCGATTGAGGCTATTTGTGCAGCACAGGCTGTGGAGTATCGTGGAGTTGATAAAATGGCTACCGCTACAAGGAACTTCTTTAATCAGTTAAGAGAAGTTTCGCCTTCTATTACTGTGGATCGGATTTTTTCAAAGGATATTGAGGCTGTGAATGGTTGGTTGAAGGGGTTAGGCGCCGAAAGATGATTCTGGGGTTGACGGTGCAATTCTGGGGTTGAAGGTGCAATTCCGGGGTTGAAGGTGCAATTCCGGGGTTGAAGGTGCAATTCCGGGTTTGAAGGTGCAATTCCGGGGTTGAAGGTGCAATTCTGGGGTTGAAGGTGCAATTCTGGGTTTGAGGGTGCAATTCCGGGTTTGAAGGTGCAATTCCGGAGTTGAAAGTGCAATTCCGGGTTTGAAAGTGCAATTATGGAGCTGAAGGTGCAATTCCGATTTTTAGGTAAAAGTGGTAAATGGTAAGTTTAAAAGTTTTATTCATAAAATGACATGAAACTCTCAGAAATATTTATTTCTGAGAGTTATTTTCCACAAATAAACAAAAATCTATAAGAAACGCAACTTTCCAGAAGGTTTCCACCAAGATATTCCAGAAAACTCACAAAAAATCTCCTGAGTAATGGACAACCCTACAAGATAATGCTTCTTTAACCCTTACGTTCGTCTTTGCTGCTTTCTCGCAGAGTCCATTTTCTTACTACCTGTCTCAGAGGTTGTCGTACCTTGCCCCTCGACATTAGGTGAACTCATCCCAATTTTAGATGGGTCTTTTTTGGCTCGTTTCATCTATCTAGCACCCCTTTTCAAGATTATGTCGCTTTCAATTGTTAGGATGTACAACGTAAGAATATTTTATGAAGCAATGACGAATCTTACATATATGAGGAGGTGTTGAATGATGGCTAGAATCGGTGTAGAACAATCACTATCAGACGTTCAAGAAGCGTTACGTGCTCAAGGGTATGATGTAACTGAATTAAAACAGGAAAGTGACGCAAATGGATGTGACTGCTGTGTCATCACTGGACAAGACCAAAACGTAATGGGGATTCAAAATGCGGTGACACAAGGTTCCGTTATAAATGCTAGTGGCTTAACAGCAGAAGAGGTTTGCAATCAAGTTAAATCAAAAGTACATTAAAAAGAAACTCGCCCAACCGGCGAGTTTTCTTTATATGTTGAAAAAATAAGATTTACGGTGGAACGAATACAGAATCTCCGTTAAAATATAGATGCAACAGTTAAGATAAGATTGAAGCTACGAGAAATAGGGATACTAGTAGATAAGCAGCATTACTGATAGTAAAGGCTTCAATAAATTAAAGCGCTTACATAAAACTCTATTCAGGAGGTTATTAAATTGACAAGTCAGTCATTAGATCAATTTTTAAATGAAAATCTAGAAGATTTGAAACATAGAGGGTTATACAACGTGATTGATCCACTGGAAAGTCCAAATGGGCCAGTCATTAAAATTGGAGGGCGTGAGTTAATTAACTTATCGTCTAACAATTATCTTGGATTAGCGACAGATGAGAGATTAAAAAAAGCTGCTGAAGAAGCCATTGAAAAATATGGGGTAGGAGCAGGGGCAGTAAGAACGATTAACGGAACGCTTAAGATTCATGAAGAGCTTGAAGAGAAGCTAGCGGAGTTTAAACATACAGAAGCAGCCATTGCTTATCAATCAGGGTTTAATTGTAATATGGCAGCCATCTCAGCCGTTATGGACAAGAATGATGCCATTCTTTCTGATGAATTAAACCATGCGTCCATTATTGACGGATGCCGTCTATCCAGAGCTAAAATTATTCGCTTTAATCATTCAGATATGGACGACTTGCGTGCCAAAGCAAAGGAAGCAAAAGAGTCTGGTCAATACAATAAGCTAATGATTATTACGGATGGTGTATTTTCTATGGATGGAGATGTTGCGAAGCTTCCAGAAATAGTAGAAATCGCCGAAGAGTTTGATATCATGACGTATGTAGATGATGCCCACGGTAGTGGAGTACTAGGAAAAGGAGCTGGAACAGTCAAGCACTTTGGGCTATCTGATCGCGTTGACTTCCAAATTGGGACCCTATCTAAAGCAATTGGTGTCGTAGGTGGATACGTAGCAGGAAAACAAGCGCTTATCGACTGGCTAAAAGTAAGAAGCCGTCCGTTCCTATTCTCTACTTCATTAACACCAGCAGATGTGGCTGCTGCAACAAAAGCAATCGACATCTTATTAAACAGTACAGAATTACAAGAAAAGCTTTGGGAGAATAGTCGTTACTTGAAAAAAGGACTTGAAGAGCTTGGATTTAATATTGGAGAGAGTGAAACACCAATTACGCCTTGTATCATTGGTGATGAAAAAACGACGCAGGAATTTAGTAAACGTCTAAATGAAGAAGGTGTGTATGCGAAGTCTATCGTGTTCCCAACGGTTCCACGTGGTACAGGAAGAGTACGGAATATGCCTACGGCTGCTCACACAAAGGAAATGCTTGATCAAGCTTTAGCGATTTACGAAAAAGTTGGCAAAGAAATGGGCGTTATTTAATCGAAACACCAATGGGGGAAACGTGAATATGAAAAAGATTTTAGTAACAGGTGCTTTAGGTCAGATCGGTTCTGAGTTAACGGGTAAGTTAAGAGCAGTATATGGAGCTGATAATGTTATCGCAACAGATATCCGTTCTAATGAAAGTGATGTTGTATTTGACGGGCCGTTTGAAATCCTGGACGTGATGGATGACAAAAAGATGCATGATATTGTAAAAAGAAATAAGGTAGATACAATCATTCATCTAGCAGCTCTTCTTTCTGCGACAGCAGAGTTAAAGCCTTTATTAGCATGGAACTTAAACATGGGTGGACTAGTGAATGCATTAGAGGTGGCAAGAGAAGAGAACTGTCAATTCTTCACACCAAGTTCAATCGGTGCGTTCGGTCCTACAACTCCAAAGGATCATACGCCACAGGACACCATTCAACGTCCTACGACCATGTATGGAGTGAACAAAGTATCTGGGGAGCTTTTATGTGATTATTATTACCATAAGTTTGGTGTCGACACTCGTGGCCTGAGATTCCCTGGACTTATTTCTTACGTAGCACCACCTGGTGGGGGAACGACAGACTATGCAGTAGAGATTTATTATGAAGCATTACAAAAGCAAAAGTATACATCTTATATTGGTGAAGGTACTTACATGGACATGATGTATATGCCAGATGCCTTGCAGGCCATCGTTTCTCTAATGGAAGCAGACCCTGCAAAGTTAATTCATCGAAATTCATTCAATGTTACGGCTATGAGCTTTGAACCAGAACAAGTAGCAGCAGAAATTAGAAAGCACATTCCAGCGTTTACAATGGACTATCAAGTCGATCCGGCAAGACAAAAAATTGCGGATAGTTGGCCAAACTCCATTGATCCAACAGCTGCTAAAGAGGAATGGGGCTTTAAAGCGGAGTATAACCTTGAAAATATGACAGTCGATATGCTTGAAAAACTGAAGGCTAAGTTAAATGTTTAAATAAAAGATCATATTGAAAATATCTTACTACTTTAGGAAGGAAGGACAATAATTTTATAAGCACTGAGCAGCCCGGATACACGTAGACTCCTGCGGGAAGAAGGACATAGTGAGACCCCGCAGGAGGCACGACGAGGAGGCTCACGGGACGCCCGCGGAAAGCGAAGTGTATACGGGCTGCGGGCAATTACAAAGAAAACCGAGCTCTGCTCGGTTTTTCTCATTTGTGCGCCCAGCATGGGTGCAATCTATAGGGTGCAAGTCCCGAACTGTGAAGGCAGAAGTAGCAGTAGCTTAACGCAAGGGTGTCCGTGGTGACGCGGAATCT
>NZ_BAAADJ010000025.1 GCF_039522365.1 Bacillus carboniphilus
ACAGGATTGTTGAAGAAGACTTGATACAATAGGGTCGTCAATAGGACGATCTTTTTATTTTGATATTCTCTTAAGAATATTAGAATTAGAATTACTGTTTGGAATATTATGTTAATATTAAATGTATAATGCCATACAAAAATTGACTTAAGTGAAAATAGGAAGGAAGAGTGGATTAGAATGGATATTTTGCATGTCAAAGGATTTGGCTTCAGTTCATATATCAAGCTAATGTTGCTGATTTCTGTATCTTCAGGACTGATTTTCGGAATCATTTTGTTTACTCTTAGTCTTTTTGGATTTAATGTCTATGTTAATTTTGGTTCAACTCATATAAGAGGGGTTAGTGCTGGAATTATTAGTATCTTTTTATCACCAATGATGTTCACATTTTTGGGTATAATCTTTAGTTTATTTTCTTTTTTACCGTTTAAATATGCTCTTAAATTCACTAAAGGAATAAAAATAAATCTAAACTATGCACAAAGCGATGTGGAAAGTTGAT
>NZ_BAAADJ010000026.1 GCF_039522365.1 Bacillus carboniphilus
TACATGTTAATTCCATTAAACCAATGTCTATTAAAAATGCATGGCTATGAAATCGTGAGAAAACAAGAGAAATCGTAAGATTACCCTTTATATATAGAGGGAGTATAGTTAAATAGAGTTTTTAAGGTTGAAACGAAATGCCTTTAGATAGTCATAGTTTTTCTTATTCATCCATAATAATAGAATAAATTCCATTTTAATCAAAATGACAAAGGTAGGGATAGTAGCTTTAATAGGGAGGGCACTTATGATTAAGAAAATCACTTGTTACCTTATATTCTATGGATGGGTTATAGTATTACTTGCTGGTTGTTCTTCTACTGATACAAATAAAGTTGACAAGCACACTATACAGAAGGACAACGTGGATGAACTATCTTTTAATTACAATAATTACAACGATACAATTGATTTAAGAGAAGTCAACGGTGGAAATGGGAAAGGTGTGACCGTCAAGTAAAATGAAACAGTTTTTGCTCGTTATTTTGAAACACTTTGTTGCCCAAATATGGTAGAACGATGTTTCATACGATAACTATCTTCATTTAA
>NZ_BAAADJ010000027.1 GCF_039522365.1 Bacillus carboniphilus
TTAACTGCTCTTAAAAGAGTAGAGCGAAACAAAGGAAGTCACGGTGTAGACGAAATGTCCGTAAAAGACCTACGTAGACATCTCTATGAAAATTGGGACTCCCTTCGGGAGGCTTTAAGAAATGGAACTTATCAACCTTCGCCCGTACGTCGTGTCGAAATCCCGAAACCAAACGGCGGTGTGAGGTTATTAGGCATTCCTACCGTGACAGACCGTTTCATACAACAAGCTATTACCCAACAATTGAATCCGATATTTGACCCTACATTTTCTGAACACAGTTATGGTTTCCGACCAAATAGAAGAGCCCATGACGCTGTAAGAAAAGCAAAAGGGTTTATTACTGAAGGATATCGATGGGTAGTAGACATAGACTTGGAGAAATTCTTTGATAAAGTCAACCATGACAAGCTTATGGGTACACTAGCCAAATCTATCAAGGACAGAAAACTTCTAAAACTAATCCGTAAATATTTACAGGCGGGAATCATGATAAACGGAATAGTCCATAACTCGGAGGAAGGAACTCCGCAAGGAGGTCCACTAAGTCCCTTACTTTCTAATATCGTGTTGCATGAATTAGATTTAGAACTAGAAAAGAGAGGTCATAAATTCGTCCGCTATGCG
>NZ_BAAADJ010000028.1 GCF_039522365.1 Bacillus carboniphilus
GCTACCACTTACAGATGGATCCGCGGCGCATTAGCTAGTTGGTGAGGTAACGGCTCACCAAGGCGACGATGCGTAGCCGACCTGAGAGGGTGATCGGCCACACTGGGACTGAGACACGGCCCAGACTCCTACGGGAGGCAGCAGTAGGGAATCTTCCGCAATGGACGAAAGTCTGACGGAGCAACGCCGCGTGAGTGATGAAGGTTTTCGGATCGTAAAGCTCTGTTGTTAGGGAAGAACAAGTACCGTTCGAATAGGGCGGTACCTTGACGGTACCTAACCAGAAAGCCACGGCTAACTACGTGCCAGCAGCCGCGGTAATACGTAGGTGGCAAGCGTTGTCCGGAATTATTGGGCGTAAAGCGCGCGCAGGCGGTTTCTTAAGTCTGATGTGAAAGCCCACGGCTCAACCGTGGAGGGTCATTGGAAACTGGGAGACTTGAGTGCAGAAGAGGAGAGTGGAATTCCACGTGTAGCGGTGAAATGCGTAGATATGTGGAGGAACACCAGTGGCGAAGGCGACTCTCTGGTCTGTAACTGACGCTGAGGCGCGAAAGCGTGGGGAGCGAACAGGATTAGATACCCTGGTAGTCCACGCCGTAAACGATGAGTGCTAAGTGTTAGAGGGTTTCCGCCCTTTAGTGCTGCAGC
>NZ_BAAADJ010000029.1 GCF_039522365.1 Bacillus carboniphilus
TACACCTTTATATATCGCTTCAGTTTCTTCTATTCCATTTATTTCATTTTCATAAGTCGTTTTAGATATAGGTTGTCCTAGAACGGTATTAAACTCACTTAAAGGGCTGTTTACGTTGATCACTTGTTGATTTATCGGGCGAAATCCTTCACCAATTACTGATGTATTACCAATTGTAACCCATTTGGTTTCTTGCCCTTCACCTTCTTGTTTTATAGACTTTCCAAATCCTGAATTGATAAAATTTAGAGGCACATAAATATTATCTAAGTATTTTATTGGTCTTTCTTCATTCTCTTCAAAGCTCCTTAAAACACCATCAACAACAAAGTTAGCCTCAAAATCACTTGGTAATTTATTTTTAAGACTGTTATTCTCATTAGTTAGTTCTTGAATTTTCTTTCCTAATTCTTCTTTTTCTTTTATGAGTTCATTGATTCGCACCATTTGATTATCTTGATATTTATTGAGACTAGCATGGTTTTGTGCTTGTTCGTTATATTGATAAATTAGCTGAACTAATAAAATAAAAATTATCCCCCATAAAACTACCTTCTGTCTAATAAATATCCCCCCTTAAATTCTTTACTTCTTCAACTCTTCTGATCCTTTAGTTAGCTGACTAATTTCTAAAATTTCCATTACCCTAATAACTTTTTAAACATGATTTCTCAATTCCACAGATCTGAAGTATCAAAGTGTTATTCCTAAAC
>NZ_BAAADJ010000030.1 GCF_039522365.1 Bacillus carboniphilus
TTCAAAGCAAGAATCTTTTGCCTTTATTAAAGCGTTTGAAGAGGAATATCCGGTTACCAAGCTTGTAGAAATTACTTCGATGTCTGAGGCGGGAAAGGTATCAAAGTCAGGTTATTACAAATGGAGAGCAACTTGCCATTTACAAAGTGCCCAGGACCAAAAAGATGAGGAATTGTATTATTATATCCTTCAGATCTTTCATAAGCATAAAGGGACCTATGGAAGAAAGCGAATTTACTTAGAATTAAAGAATAAACATCAGATGATCGTAAATGAGAAGCGTATTGCCCGTGTAATGCGAAAGTACGGCTTACGGTGCCAGATTAGAAGACGGAGGTTTAGGAATAGAAACCAGCCTCACGGCACAGTACCAAATCTCTTAAATCGTAACTTTAAAGCCCTAAAACCAGGGAAGAAACTTGCCATTGATATTACTTATGTAGAGGCAAAAGAAAAAAACAGAAAATGGCTGTATGCGTGCGTAATTAAGGACCTATATAACGGTGAGGTAGTGGCCTATTCTATTGGAAAGAACCAATCGAAAACTTTAGTGTATCGAACTTTATTAGAACTCAAAAAAAGAGGATTTGAAAAAGGAGCCATCCTTCACAGTGATCAAGGCTCACAATTTACAAATCCAGGATACATGAAGCGTGTCTTAAAGATGGGGTTAACCCAATCCATGTCCCGCAGAGGCAACTGCTGGGACAACGCTTGCGTAGAAAACTTCTTCAGCCATTTAAAAACAGAAATGTACTGTTTCAGTACGCCTAAATCAGCGATTGAAGTACAAAAGGCTGTTGAAGATTACATTTACTATTATAACAATGAAAGACTCCAAAACAAATTAGAAATGAGTCCTGTAGAATATCGTGAACAAAAAGCAGCTTAATATTAAATAAGTGTGCGGATTTTGGTGTGTCCACTTGACAGGGTCACGAACA
>NZ_BAAADJ010000031.1 GCF_039522365.1 Bacillus carboniphilus
ACTTGGGGTGGCTGGCAAGTCTTTTTTTATGTACCTAACAAAATAAGTGCAGGTCTCTGCATTTTTCCTTTGCAAAGCTCTGCACTTTTATTTTGCAATAAACAATACCACCATACATCAAATGATTTATAGATTTCATTGAAATGCTTTAAACTTTCAGGACTATTTTCAAATAAACTGTGGAAAAGTATTTCTTTTTCTTCATAAAATATATCTACACCATTTCGACTATCCTTTGATACCCTTTGTGAAAACTCATTCCACAGCTCTTTATACTTGTTTACAAATTCTCTATTAAACGCTACTCTGCTCGAAAAATATGGAAATTTCAACTTCATGTGTTCTATCTGACCATGATTTAGGTATATATTTTGTATGTAAATCAAAAAATTCAAAGCAGAGTTTGAATCTATTCTCATATTTAATGCAGCCCCCAACGTTCTCCCTCCTTGTTTTTTAAACTTCTTTTAATAAATAGGATAAATCTTTATTAGATATCCATAACTTTATTTTAACAACATACCTTTTTCTATTTAGTCCCCTAAATAGGTTTCGTCATTCTTCAAGTCTAATTTATGATTGTTAAGCTTTACTGTGTTGTTGTCAAGCCATTGTACATCCACGTTTACAACTCTTCTTTCAAAATAAATCAATTTCTTAAACCATAATGGACCATTTAATTCCCCTTCAACTCGGAAAGAGCCCATTGCTCCTGGGTTAATGACAAAGAAATCAATCGTATATTCACCATCTGGCGAATGAGTAGTCAATATATGTTTTGTTCCGTCTCCCACACCACCAAATGTAAGCATCATGAGTGTATGAAAAGTAAGAACAGCTAAAAGCAAAAATGAAATCAATACAGTAAACCAGCTTCTAAATCTTGCAGTCCACTTATTCTTATAAAGTAATCCAATTAGTCCTAATATGAATGTGACTAAGGTGAGTAACAGTATAAAATAGGGCGATGCTATAACCCTGTGACCGTCAAGTAAAATGAAACAGTTTTTGCTCGTTATTTTGAAACACTTTGTTGCCCAAATATGGTAGAACGATGTTTCATACGATAACTATCTTCATTTAA
>NZ_BAAADJ010000032.1 GCF_039522365.1 Bacillus carboniphilus
AGCGATTCCATGGGTTTCTGTTATAAAAGATTGGATTAGAAAACCAAGAGTTGTTGCTTACTCAAGATATCAGAAGTATTTACCAGGAAGAGTTAAAGATTACTTAATGGTTGATAACTTAGTTTTACGCCAAGATAGACTTAAAGAGTTAGTTAGTCTTCTTGTCACTCATGATATGAAAAGAATAAATGAGGAATTTTATGACCTAATTTCTGATACAAACGGTGACCCATATGGAGTTAATTGGACTCTGTACGATTCATTAGCACCTACGGTAACGGGAGTGATAAAAGATGAGTGAAGCTATACGTTCTATGTGTAAATCCCTAAGACTGGCTTATGTAGCAGATATATATGAGAACATACCATTTGAGACACCCGAACAATTCATAGAATCGTTGTTTTCTGAGGAATTTCGTCTAAGGGAAAAGGCAAAAATACAAAGGCTGATAAAAAATGCGAAGTTTTTAGATTCAAAGAGTATAAGTACTTATGAATGGCATGAACAAATTAGATTTCCTACACAATTAGATAAAGAGTCATTACTAAGTCTTTCATTTATTCAAAAGCAACAAAATGTGGTATTGATAGGGTCTCCGGGAACGGGCAAAACCCATTTAGCAACAGGATTGGGCCGGAAGGCTTGTGAGGTGGGTTTTGAGGTTAGGTTCTACAGAGTTTCTCATCTAATCGAGCAATTGGAACAAGCTTTAAGGCATAAGAGATTAGAGGCGTTTAGGAGGAAATTTGAAAAAGTTGATATGGTTATATTAGATGAAATGGGATACCTTCCTTTTAGCAAGGAGGGTTCCGAACTTCTTTTTCATTTAATTGCGGAGTGGTATGAACAAAAGAGTTTAATTATTACTTCAAACCTAGAATTTAGCCAATGGAACAGAATTTTTACTGATTCTAGATTAACCGCAGCATTAGTGGATCGCTTAATTCACCATGCCCATATTCTTACATTTTCAGGTGAAAGTTATAGACTTACTAACGCTTTATCAAAATCCCATTAAATAGATTTTAATTGGGTGGCAACACTCTGCATTTTTTATTGCATTTTTCTGCGCTTTTTTATTGCAAAATACA
>NZ_BAAADJ010000033.1 GCF_039522365.1 Bacillus carboniphilus
TTTTATAATTCATATAAGGTCTATAGTCTTCATGTAAGATTTCTCCGTTAGGAGAAACGGCCTTAAATCTATCCCAGGTTAGTATAAAGTAGATGCTGGGATAATTCGCTGCTCTAGGAATATGTACCATAACTTTATCCAATTGAGCTTCATTATATTTGTTAACTTTAGTCTCAATTTCTTTAAAAACTGGGTATTCTTTTTCGGGTAATTCTAATAAAAACTTAGATTCTTGGTTCCATAGATCTTCGATCATAACTTCTTTCTCGTAGTGAAGCCTTTTTCTATCCTCTAATAGCTGAACACGAAGTGTTTCCGTTAAATCTTCAAAACTATTCATAACAGGAGAGCTACTGAAGAAGTTATATCGAACATACCCAACTTTATTTTCTACATTACCTTTTTCATGACCACTACGAGGATTGCACACCTGTACTTCAAATCCATAGTAGTTTTGAAATTGAATGAAAGCGTCAGTTAATTGAGCTTCTTCTAACTTGGATCTCGTTTTCTTCACAGCTGGTGTTAAATTGTCGATTCTGATTTTCCTAGGAGCCCCTCCAGCCTGTTTAAACAATATGTTTAGTCCGTGGAGAAAGCATTCTTGGTTTTCTGATGGTAACGGAACTGCGAAACCTGTATTACTATACGGAAATGACATGACTAGTGCATGTATATCTACAAACTCACCATCTTTAACTGCTTCCATGATTCCAAAGTCAACTTGTGCCTCGCTAGGTGGATGTTCAAGACGTTCGAACCCTTTATCTGTTCCGTCGTTGTTATGATTATTCTCCCAATCAGAAATAAAGTAGCAGACTGTTCTATATGACCCTTGAAACCCTAAATTTTGGAGTTCGTCGAACAATTGCTTTTTAGTACGACGTAACTTTTTCTTCAGCTTACTATCTTCTAATAGCCAATCAGAAACAATCTCCCCCCATTTTTCCTCGTACATCATTCCTTCCTTAACTTTAATTTTCGGTGTAGGTATCTGATCTTCATCTGCGTATTTCTTTGCAGTACGCCAGTTAATTCCTAATGTTTCCTGAATCTTTGATATAGATAGTCCTTTGTTATTTCGTAAGTGTTTGATACACTTGATATCAGACATTGCTAGCATCCTTTCTTTTCCTCCACTCTGTATTGATTCGACACCAATTACAGTAGAGGGACTTGGGGTGGCTGGCAAGTCTTTTTTTATGTACCTAACAAAATAAGTGCAGGTCTCTGCATTTTTCCTTTGCAAAGCTCTGCACTTTTATTTTGCAATAAACA
>NZ_BAAADJ010000034.1 GCF_039522365.1 Bacillus carboniphilus
GAGAAGGTCACACCCGTTCCCATCCCGAACACGGAAGTTAAGCTTCTCAGCGCCGATGGTAGTTGGGGGCTGTCCCCCTGTGAGAGTAGGACGTTGCCAGGCTGTATGGAGGATTAGCTCAGCTGGGAGAGCACTTGCCTTACAAGCAAGGGGTCGGCGGTTCGATCCCGTCATCCTCCACCATTTTTATTGAAAAAGTTGTTGACAAACAACTCTAAAATTGATAAAATATAATCTTGTCGTTTGAGAAATGTAGACAAGCAAAACATAATGCCGGTGTAGCTCAACTGGTAGAGCAACTGACTTGTAATCAGTAGGTTGGGGGTTCAAGTCCTCTCGCCGGCACCATTTTTTTCGTTATACTATAATGAGCCATTAGCTCAGTCGGTAGAGCAACGAGCGTTACTTCTCGGATATGCTTCGAGTCGTACAGATCGAGCCACAGCTTGAATAAGCTTTCTGAGATCTGGACGTCACTTTAGAGAAGCACATTTCTACCGGAGAAACACATTATTAAGAGCCATTAGCTCAGTCGGTAGAGCATCTGACTTTTAATCAGAGGGTCGAAGGTTCGAGTCCTTCATGGCTCACCATTTTAATTGAATACGCGGGTGTGGCGGAATTGGCAGACGCGCTAGACTTAGGATCTAGTGTCTTTATGACGTGGGGGTTCAAGTCCCTTCACCCGCATATGCGGAAGTAGTTCAGTGGTAGAACACCACCTTGCCAAGGTGGGGGTCGCGGGTTCGAATCCCGTCTTCCGCTCCATTTTTTTGCCGGGGTGGCGGAATCGGCAGACGCACAGGACTTAAAATCCTGGGAAGAGTGATCTTCGTGAGGGTTCAAGTCCCTCCCTCGGCACCATTTATATGCGCCCGTAGCTCAATTGGATAGAGCGTCTGACTACGGATCAGAAGGTTATGGGTTCGACTCCTGTCGGGCGCGCCATATAAAACTTTTAACAAGTTTCATTCCTTGACGGGAAGTAGCTCAGCTTGGTAGAGCACTTGGTTTGGGACCAAGGGGTCGCAGGTTCGAATCCTGTCTTCCCGACCATTTTAAAAAAAGTTTTGGGGCCTTAGCTCAGCTGGGAGAGCGCCTGCTTTGCACGCAGGAGGTCAGCGGTTCGATCCCGCTAGGCTCCACCATTTACCTTTTGACAAATCACATCGTAGATGTTACGATATTTTTTGTCCATTAAAATATTGCTCTTTGAAAACTGAACAAAGAAAAACGTCAACGTTAATTCAATTTTTTATTTTATGAGCTTTTCAAATCTTTTCTTTTATGGAGAGTTTGATCCTGGCTCAGGACGAACGCTGGCGGCGTGCCTAATACATGCAAGTCGAGCGAATCTTTGGGAGCTTGCTCCCAA
>NZ_BAAADJ010000035.1 GCF_039522365.1 Bacillus carboniphilus
ATAATATTGTGTAAAATTGATTACAAGTATCAACCAGCTTTGTATTGGTAATGTGTATGATTTTGATTTGGTTTGGAAGGGGCCCCTTCCAAACCAAATCAAAATTTCGCTCCGCGGGACCTACTCTTCTTTTCTAATAAACCTTCGTTTTCTCGCTTGTAATTCTTCCAGATTCATTAAAACAGCACCAATTAATCTAAATGCAGACTGATTATTTGGAAACACTCGAATTACTTTTTCCCGGCGGCGAACTTCCTGGTTGAGGCGTTCTAAGTAGTTCGTTGTCTGAATAAATGTATGATACTGTACAGGCTGGTCGTAATACTGGATGGCATCTTCGAAACCTTCATCTAATATTTTCAATGCCTTCTCCAGCTTGGGATTATCTTCATAGGTGTTAAAAAACTCATCACGGAATAGCCGGGCATCCTCCACCCTCACTGCATCGAATATTCGTTTTAAATCTTGAGTGACTTGGCCCATCCCTTTTTTAGGCAACTTATCAATGATGTTGCGTTTAAAGTGAACCGTGCACCGCTGCCATGATGTACCGATAAATTCACGTTCAATTGCCTTTTTCAATCCCTTATGGGCATCTGAAATTACTAGTTTCGGTGACTGTAACCCTCTGGATTTTAATTCTTTAAAAAAGTCTTGCCATGCCTCATAACTTTCCTCATGATCAATCTTAAAGCCTATAATTTCTCTCTTTTGTTCCTGGTTAATGGCCGTCGCAATATAGACAGCTTTTGAAACCACTTTATTATGTTCACGAACTTTTATATACATGGCATCTGCAAAAATATATGGATAGTATTTCATATTCAATGGACGGTTTGCCCACTGTTTAACGATTGGATCTAGCTTTTCTGTCAGGGATGAAACAAAGGATTTAGATACCTGTTCGCCACACAACTGTTCAACAATTTGAGTGACTTTACGAGTTGATACTCCGTTAATAACCATTTCAAGCATCGATAATACCAAGGCCTGGTCTACACGTGAATAGCGTTCAAAAACAGATGGAGAGAAGTCACCACTACGGGTACGTGGAACTTTTAATTTTATTTTCCCAACACTTACTGTCCAATCCCTTGGGTAATACCCGTTACGGTAATCCTGTCTACTGTCTGTGCGTTCATAGGCTTCAGCCTTCAAATAATCATCACGTTCTTTTTCCATATACTCGTTCAGGACTAAGACAATGGTAGATTTAACAACTGCATCAATGTTTGAATTCATTACCGAATCTTTTAAAAGTTCCATATTTAGGTTAAACTGAAACTGGGTCATAATTATTTCCTCCTAATGTTTTACGTGGTTGTTAAACATTGTAACCAGGAAGGAATAATTTGACCCCTTTTTGTTTTTACACAATTATATGGACTTTATC
>NZ_BAAADJ010000036.1 GCF_039522365.1 Bacillus carboniphilus
AAAGATAAGAAAGTATAAATTTTGGGTCTACCGCAGTCTTTTGGGCTGTGGTATTTTCAATTTATGGAGAGGAATATTCTTAGACAAATCTTTTTTGATGAACATCAACACTGGGAAGCATTCAAAGAAAAGCACGGAGCTAAAATTCGTCCAATCGTAATAAAGGAGGTTGAAAAATTTCGCGATTGTGGAGATCCCAAAAATGGATTTAAGCTATTTGTGTGTGAAGGGTGCAATGATGTAAGAAAGGTTCCATACCGTTGTAAGGGAAGGTTCTGTACGACCTGTTCAGTAGGTGAGAGTGAGGAGTGGAGTCGTCTATTAACTGATGAAGTATTACAGGTTAATCATAGACATGTCATTTTTACAATTGATGAAGGTCTTCGAGATATCTTCTTACTTCATCGTTATTTACTGAAAGATTTTATGGATGAAGCTGCTAGAATTATTATTGAGTTTTTTGAAAAAAAGGCAAAGGTAACGCCTGGAATAATTGCAGGACTTCATACGTTTGGTTCAAGAGTAAATTTCAATCCCCATGTACATATGTTAGTTACAATGGGCGGTTTAACTAAGAAAGGTGAATGGAAATCGTACGATTTCCTGCCATTTGAAATGCTTCGAAAACAGTGGCAGACCGTTGTATTAAAGCTAATTAGAAGAAATCTTTCAGAGAAAGAAAAGAAAAAGGTTCAGCAAAGACTACAAAAGGCGTTCTCTAACAATGGGGAAGGCTTCTATGTGCATGCCCCAAAACAAAAGGGAAAGGTAAAAGAACAACTTCGCTATATTGGTCGTTATATTCGTCGCCCTGCAATTGGCATAAATCGGATCGAGGCATATGACGGTCAGTATGTGACATTTAAATACAATGATAAGACGGATGGAAAGGAAAAGTTAGAAACTGTAACGGTAGAGGAATTCATCAGTCGGTTAATTCGCCATATACCTGATGAACAATTTAAGACAATCAGACATTATGGAATGTATTCTAGAAGAATTAAAAATCTGTGTAAGAAAGTACTAAGCATCTGGCAACAAAAAGCTAAACGATGGATTGTCAAAGTGAAAAAGACGTTGAGACGCCAAACATGGAGGGAGAGAGTTGTATCTAGTGGTGCTAAAGATCCACTTATTTGTCCTCACTGTGAGTGTTTCTATGAATACAAGGGAGAAGTCTGCCTTGAAAATGGTAGACTAGAAATAAAGGTGGCACTATGTCAAACGACTAAAAGATATTTAGAGAGGGAGATTGCTTATTTCACCGGTATCCAAGCATCGCAAAAAAGGAAAGAAAAAGAAGAAAAACACCAGCCTATTAAAGACACAGAGCGTCAGCTATGTTTGTTTAGAGTGTCGTGAAAAAGAGGATATCCCGTTACATGTTGTAAGGGATTTTGACTTAATGGATGATGGTGATCCTAACACTCCCCCAATGTTTTCATGTGAAAAATGTGGAGGAGAAATGTACCCGGAGTACTATAAAGGGGTACATGGGAAAGAGTACAAGTTATCGGACATCCACTAGACAAAAAAGGACCGGGCGGTTTTTGCCCGGTTTTTCTTA
>NZ_BAAADJ010000037.1 GCF_039522365.1 Bacillus carboniphilus
CAGTGATTTTATATTATGTGTTAGGAAAAGTTAAAGATGAATCTTCAAGTAGTAAAATCGGACTTATTTCAGCAATAGTAATATGCTCAACTTTATTTATTATGAATATGGTGCCTGACCCCCGGCACGTTAACGGATTAACGTACCGGGGGTCAGGCACTTATTTTACAGCTATAGCAACCCGATCTGGGTCGACCTCGCCTTTTTCGATTAAATAGCGAACGGCATTTGCACTATCTTGTACGTCCACAATTCCCCAGTTCCCTTTGAGTCGCTCCCGATACTCTCGTCCATATCCAGTTGAGCCACCGTAGTTGATATCGACAACCGCAAATCCTATGCTCGTCCAGTACTGGTTTGTCAGGTTTAGTATGGAAGAACTCATCCCTGTAGGTCCGCCATGGACATGTACTAATAAAGGCGGTTTTTCATCGGCTGGAGCTTTATAGTCCGCATTCTTTGGACGGTATAAAATGGCATGAGCTGTCTTGTCTCCTTTTGTTGGATACTCAATAGGCACTGGTAGGGAGAGATACTTGGATCCAAGGTTAGTTCTGATGACGCTTTTATAACTTCTATTGTGGACCACAGGGACGGTTCCTCCGGTCGGTGTGACCACGGGGACCGTCCCTACGGTCTATTATTTTTTTGCATCTAATTACCCATATCTTATATTGTGTGGAACTAATTACACTCCCTTACCCTTTAGTACATATATTCTTAAGGCAATTTACTCTTTGAGTTACACGATTTGAAAAGAAAGAGAATTGGATTTGAAACATTACTTAGTGTTAATGAGTGATTAGGTGGATACTCGATATTTAACAGAATAATTTTTGGAGTAACAGATCTCTTCTTCTAGACTAGAGAACTATGAAAAGAGAGAATACTCTCATTTTGTTAACTATAACTTGGGAAAGGTGACAGGCAAAACTAATATTTATCCATGATTATTTCTATTAACTTTCCCAATACAAGTACAATATTACTAGTGTTACGATTAAATTATGCATAAGCGCTTAACCTGATAATGAATATTATCCTGGAACGAATGTTCGTGTGATGCCAGGGGATATTATCGGGGAACCGCAATTTAGTGGGTATGATACTTACTTCGTTGGACACATTGGAATTGTAGGACCTAATCTACAAGTATATGAAGTTATTAAAGGTGGCCCTAGTAAGTTCTCCTCAGTAGAAAGTTTTGTTAGTAGATTTGATAATCCAGTAGGGGTTTACCGTCCAAATGGAGCCACTTCAGCAGACATGGCTAACGCAGCATACTGGGCATCAACTCACTATACTGATGTAGATTCCTATGTAATTGATGGTAATTTATCATCATTAAATTGGAATTATTGTTCAAAATTTGTATGGCAAGCATATTTTTTTGGATCAAATTTTAACATCGGTGTATTCCCTTATACATTTGAACAAGATGGCATGCATATGTGGTTAAGAGGAACCGTGACTCCAGGATGGATTTTAGACCATAGTACTCGTATTACTACTACCACATACTAGGAGCATTGTAGAAGAAAATAGATTATAAAAATAATAGAAAAACTCTATGAATGCTTCAAACCATTC
>NZ_BAAADJ010000038.1 GCF_039522365.1 Bacillus carboniphilus
CACCCGTTCGTAATATAAGGTTAGCCAGAATTTTCTGGTTGACCTATTTTTATATGGTCTTATGATAACGGTAGTCGGGGTAGAACGTCGCACCCGTGGGAATCAATCCCGTTAGCTAAACTGTTCACCCCCTACTTGTATAAACATGTTTCAGGCTGGTTGGGACAAAGAGATCCCGTTTAACAAGCGAACCTATGACATTACAAGAAGCTTTAGGGGTTACCGACAAATGATGTATTTCTAGGAGGAGATATTGTATGAATCCAGTCATTGGTCTGGATGTATCAAAAGGAGAAAGTCAGGTTCAAGCATTTCTAGATAAAGGCAAGCCTTATCGTAAGAGCTTTAGTATTAAACACACTACTGAAGGATTAGGTAGTTTATTAGAGTTCCTTAAAAAGGTTGAAGATTCCGCTGGTGGTAATCAACCTACGGTCGTTTTAGAATCAACTGGACACTACCATATTCCTGTTATTCAGTTTCTTGAGGAGCAAAATTATGTTTATATTGTCGTCAATCCTCTTATCTCACATAGGGCAAAGAGTTCAAGTCTTCGCAAGGTAAAGACAGATGCAGTAGATGCCTATCACCTTTGTGAATTGTTTTATAAAGAAGAGTTAGAGCCTTATAAAAAGCGAGGTATTCAACTCCTAAACCTTCGTAATCTTACTAGACAGCAAGAGAGTATCGCTGAAGTATCAGCAAAAACTAAACTACAACTTCACTCATTATTAGATCAGGTCTTCCCTGAATATAGAGGTGTTTTTGGTAGTTTATACTCAAAGGTTTCGTTGCTTACATTACTAGCCTTCCCAACCTCTCAGGCTGTATTAAGTGTAAGTGAAAGAGAGCTAACCGAAAAGATTGGTTCATTATGTATAAGTCGTTCTGATGCCTGGGCAAAAGAAAGGGCAGAGAAATTAAGAGATGCAGCCCTTCGTAACCCGTTTCAGAACAACCTGTACCAGAGTCATATCTTTAATCTTGAGCTATTAGTTAGTATGGTTCTTCAATACCAAGAGCATCTATCTAAGATTGCAGCTGAAATAGATGCCCTCGCTAAAGAAATTGAAGAGTATCATATACTTCAGTCTATCCCTGGAATCGGAGAGAAAATCGCCGCCACGATTTTATCCGAAGTTGGAGAAATAGATCGGTTCAGTGATGCCAAAAAGCTCGTTGCATTCGCTGGAGTAGATCCTAGTGTTTACTCTTCAGGTAAGTTTACTGCATCAGTCAATAGAATTACCAAACGAGGTTCTTGTAGGCTTCGTCATGCCTTATATATGGGTGTTCAAAGTGGTATTCGTGATTCTCGTAAGAAGAAAACGACTGATGAGATAATAGCACGAAATAAAAGATTAAGAGAGTTTTACGATAAGAAACGTGAAGAAGGAAAACCCTTCAGAGTAGCAGTTATAGCCTGTGTAAATAAACTCTTACATTGGATTTACGCCATCCTAAAAAGCAGAACTACTTTCCAAGATATAGCTTAAAAACTATATCTAACTAAATACAACAAAACCTTCCAAATACAGTATAGAGGAAGGTTATTTGGCATGTTCAATTTTAGTATATCACGTTGTTTTTAATCTTTTTATTGAAAAATGTTGACAAACTATTAGCTGGTTTA
>NZ_BAAADJ010000039.1 GCF_039522365.1 Bacillus carboniphilus
AAAGAGGCTGGGACAAATCTAGCTGAAGTTAAGAAAAAAGATTGTGGTCAACGTTTTTAATGACCACAATCTTTTTGTATTTGTATATTTATTTGTTATTTTGCGCTCATGGCGGCGAACTTTCTTATGTTCACCGCCATGAGCGCAAATCCTAATTCATTTTTCACCCTCTCTTTGCCCCTTACGGACATCCGAGTGAAACCCAAATTAGCCTTCAGAAATCCAAAAACTGGCTCTACGTCCGTCTTACGTTTACCGTAGATTTCGCCTGTTTTCTTTTCCGAAAGCATCTCTTTTGTCTTATTCTTTTGTTGTTCCCATTTATCGTTATGTAGGATTTTTCGATTATTGCCCTCTTTTGCTTTCGTACATTGGGAGCGGAAAGGGCAACCCGAACAGTCCTCACACTCGTACACTTTATACTCACGTGTGAAGCCGTAACGATCTGTCTTCTGAGATGTATACCGGTATGTCAAGTGTTTGCCATTTGGACAAGTGTAAGTGTCGTTTTCATTATCATAATCCCAATTGGTAATATTGAACGTATTTTTTTTATAACTTCTCTTTTTCTCTTTTCGATACAAATTGTACGTCATCAGTGGTACTCGTTTACGGTTTTCTAGCACATCTTGATAATTTTCTTCACTTCCATAACCAGCGTCTGCAACAATGTAGGTTGGAAGTGTAAAGAAATGTTGTTCGATTTGATTTAGAAAGGGAATGAACGTCCGTGTATCTGTTGGATTTGAGAAGATTTCATAAGCCAGTGTAAATTGCCCTTCCGTTGCGATCTGTACATTATAACCAGCTTTCAACTGCCCATTTTTCATATAGTCATCTTTCATTCGCATAAACGTGGCATCACTGTCTGTCTTCGAATAACTGTTTCGCTCGCGGAAGATTTTCATATCCAGTTCATACTTTTGTTTGCGCACCACAAAATCTCGAAACTGTTTAAGATATTGTTTCGGTTCTTTACGCTCGGAACGAAGTGTTTTTCGTTCACCTACGTCTTCACTTGTCTCTATTTTTTGGTTGATTTCTTCTACTTTATCTTCCAATTTGTCTACTACTTCCGAAAGTTCTCCTGTTGAAAGTGCTTCTGGAGTTTCTCTTTCGATTTCAGGGATGATTTGTTTCTCTACCAATTCGTCATACATCTGTTTTGACTTTTCCATTAGGACAGCGCTGTACTTTTCCACTGACTTACGCCAGACAAAAGTAAACTTATTCGCATTAGCTTCTATCTTGGTTCCATCGATGAAAATAGCGTCTTGATCAATGTGTCCTTCCTGAACAAGATGACAACGAAACTGAACAAAACAATCACGAAGAAGTGCTTTAACGTCTGGATGGACACGAAACCGGTTAATGGTTCGATAGCTCGGTTCTTGCCCCTGCGCAAGCCACATCATTCGTACACTATCTAAAAGAAGTGCTTCAATTTTCCGTCCTGAGAAAACAGACTGGGTGTAGGCACATAATATAATTTTCATCATCATGCGAGGATGATAGGCAGGACAGCCGGTTTGCATTTTGAATTGGTCAAAAGCTTCTTCTGGTATCTGTTCTACTATGTCATGGACAGAATAGGCAATGTCATTTTTCTGAAGTTTGATTTCTAAATCTAAAGGTAAAACTACTTGATTCATGATATAATCTTTAAACATAAGGACCCTACTTTCAGATGAAATTTTGTGTGGTAACTTTATTTTATCAAAAGTGGTCCTTATTTTTATCTCATAAATAATCAAAGCCGGTGAAATTTTACTTGTCGTAAAATTTCACCGGCTTTTTCATTTCAAAGAGTGGGTTTTGTCCCAGCCTCTT
>NZ_BAAADJ010000040.1 GCF_039522365.1 Bacillus carboniphilus
TAACGGTCAGCATTCCTGTAATGGAGAAAAATGAGGTTTGAATAAAAAAATAGCCTCTTGGTAGAATGAAAGAGTCCTGAAGCTGGCCAGCGAAAAGGACAATATTCATAAACCAGGAGGCCTTCAAAATGAATTATAACCAAAATAATAAGATTGCTCAAATTACTTCACGAACACTAATTATAGGTGTTGATATTGCGAAATTCAATCACGTCGCTCGTGCTCAAGACTTTAGGGGTTTGGAGTTTGGTAAACCTATACATTTTGAAAACTCGAAAGCTAGTTTCGAAATGTTTTTAAGTTGGATAAAGGAACAACAAAGCCAACATGACATGGATACAGTGATCATTGGTGTAGAGCCTACAGGACATTACTGGCTTAATTTAGCTCATTACCTTAAAGAAAATAATCTCAAGCTAGTCGTTGTTAATCCAATGCATGTTAAGAAGACTAAAGAATTAGATGATAATTCTCCAACAAAAAATGATGTAAAGGACGCTAAAGTCATTGCACAATTAGTCAAAGACGGAAGATACGCCGAACCTAATATTCCAGAAGGAGTCTATGCTGACCTTCGGGTCGCACGGAAAATCCGTGATCTATTATCCATTGATCTTCAGGCTGTTCAAGGACAAATTCACAATTGGATTGATCGATATTTTCCAGAGTTTCTTACTGTATTCAAGGATTGGGAAGGTAAGTCAGCTCTTCAAATGCTAAAACTTAACCTACTCCCACATGAGTTAGTAGAACTCTCTGATCAAGAGATTTTAACTCATCTGAGAAAAACTGTGACTCGGGCAGTGGGAATAAGTAGAATTCAGGCTTTAAAGAAAGCAGCTAGTGAAACTATTGGAATCCGTGAGGGTTCAGATTTAGCTAAATTAGAGTTAAACACTTTACTAGATAAATATGAATTAATCATTCATAAGTTCGAACAACTAGAGGCTAAGAGGGATGCGTTATTAGAACATATACCAGGTGTACAACAAATGTTAGCGATAACTGGTGTAGGAAAAGATACAATTGCAGGCTTTTTTGCAGAGGTAGGAGACCTTAGTTATTACTCACATCCTCGGCAAATTATTAAACTCGCGGGATTAAGTTTGAAGGAAAACACATCAGGAAAACATAAGGGACAAACGAAAATTACAAAGAGAGGCAGGAAAAAATTACGCGCCCTCTTGTTTAGAGTAGTCATGCCCCTTGTAGCTAAGAACTCTGCCTTCAAAGCATTACATGAGTATTATACAAAACGCCCAGGCAATCCATTGAAAAAGATGCAGTCCCTCATTGCTTTATGCAATAAATTAATACGTGTGTTATTCGCCATAGGTAAGAAACAATTTGAGTTTAGTGAAGAGAGAATGTTGAAAGATATTCCTCATATGAAACCGTTACAGAATGCGGCTTAGATTTCTTAAAGATTTACTGTTTTTGATTAGGTTGATAGTAGTATGATTCATTATTTATTAGACATTTGAAGCACGGATTAGTCAGTAAAACAACTAAAATACGGACATTGATCCTGTCGGTCAGCATAACTGACATCTACCTCATGGAAAGGTTGGACGAAGGAATTTTGGAGCATAGACTCTGCGAGAAATGGGAGGGTTGACCTCCGTGAGAATTGTAGAGATCCACCAGTGCGGCCATACTTTGACTTGTTATCCACTTTTTGGATGAAAGTGGTTAGGTAGCTATGGTCCTTTTTGCTCCTTGACTCCAAAATTACCCTATAGTACATGTTAATTCCATTAAACCAATGTCTATTAAAAATGCATGGCTATGAAATCGTGAGAAAACAAGAGAAATCGTAAGATTACCCTTTATATATAGAGGGAGTA
>NZ_BAAADJ010000041.1 GCF_039522365.1 Bacillus carboniphilus
ATGGTAGAACGATGTTTCATACGATAACTATCTTCATTTAAATGGATGATTTCTACCCGATGTAGAATTCGATCTAGAATTGCGGTTGTTATTGCTTGATCACCTAATAGTTCACCCCATTCTTTAGGTGCTTTGTTTGATGTTAATATTATTGATGATTGATTATACAAGTCATTTATCAAATGAAAGAACATATTAGCTTCTTGTTGGTCCATTGCCATAAACATTAAGTCGTCTATGATCACCAAGTCAGCTTCTCTTATCCTTTTCATTCTCGCTTTAGATTTACGTGTTATTTCTTCCGTTTTCAGGTTATGAATGAGATCACCCATAGATGTAAAAATGGCTTTATAGCCTTGATTAATTGCTTCTATTCCTAATCCTACTGCCAGGTGAGTTTTACCCACACCTGGAGGACCTAGTAATATTAAGTTATATAATTGTTCTATCCAAGTTAAATCTTTCAATCTATTTAGCTGCTTGCTACTCAAGGATTTTTGTTCTTTTAAATTGAACTCCTCGAGTGTCTTGGTGAATGGGAAGGTTGCCCACTTTAATCGATTGTTTAATTGTTTTTCCTCTCTTCGTGATTGCTCGTAGGTGGTCACATCTAATAAGAATTGAGTAAAGGAAAGGTCTTTTTGCTCCGCTTCCCTTATTATAGTCGGTAGGTGCTTGGCGGTTTCAACGAGTCTAAGTGTCTTCATAATGTCTTGTAATTGCTGAATTTGACTCATTAAGATTCACCCTCCAGTAGCTCCGTGTACGTATCAACTTTCCTTTTAAATGCTTCAGTTTCCATGACCCATTCAGATAGCTTGTTCAACTGCTTGATTTCTTTTTCCCTTACTATTGTTGTTTCATGTACTCGTCGTTGACGTTTGACATATGCAACGATATCGCTGAAATCTGTTGCACTGAATAATTTCCGTTTTACACATTCAATTAGTGCAGTTGAGAGAACTTCACTAGTGTTGTCTTTGGTTTCACGTAAAATAATATGCAACTGATCCTTAACGTATCGTGGATACTTTTCTCTAACAATATCTAGATACTGATAGGCTAGTTCTTTATCTTCAAATCCTTGAGCCACAGTATCAATAAAAGCATGTATTCCTTTAGTTCGATCTCTACTATGTTTTCTATCTTTAATCAATATACCTTTCCCTTCGGGAATAGAGTGCTCAGCTATTATTTCTCCTGTTACTGGGATATAAATAATTAATTGTTTATTTTCTGTTTCCTTGATACATACTTTCTCAAACTTGTTATACGTGCCAAGTGGAAGAGAATACCGATTAGAATGATAACGGATAGTGTTGTCCTTATGAACACACCTTGTTATACTAGATTCATAGTTAGTTTCAATATTTATTTCTTTGGAGACTGGTTTTAAGTGTTGCTTTTCGAGGAGAAACACTTCAACTGGTCTCTTTTTAGTTGTGTTATGAATCTTATAATTTCCCGTTCTATTAAGCCATTCCCAGCCTTGCTCGTTCCAAGAGTCAATATTATAAAAGACTCTGTGTTTCGCAAAGTTTTTCTTTATAAAACCAACTACATTCTCAATCTTGCCCTTACTCTCAGGATCAGATTTCCTACAAACCCGAAGCGTTAATCCTCTAGTTTCTCGGTACAGTTGAAATTCCTTTGTTAGAATTAAATCTCCGCTATTTTCACTTACAACTATCAGACTGTCTTGATCATAAACTATTTCTTTAGGCATTCCACCGTACCATTTAAATGCATTTTCATGCGCTTTTATGACATCTTGTGTTGTAAAAGGTCTATCCAGCCATTCTTTATATTTATGCCTCGAATGAGACATTACAAATGCAATAAAATTAAGCTTAACTTCCTTATTATCCGTTGTTTTTTGTTTTGTTTGTCCAAAATCCACTTGAGCTTGTTCACCCATAGGGGGATCAGGTATAGCCTCATATATCCTAGGTGATGTTTCTTTTTTTATTTGGTATTCTTCTCGTAACGCACTTACATAAGTTCTGACAGTACTTTCACCAATTTCTAAGCCTTCGTACTTCTCTTGTAGCCAATCTTGTACTTGTGCTGCCGACATATCGGGGTGCATTCTTAGCCAGGATAAGATTAGCTTCTTGTATGGGTCTAGTTTTCTCTTTTTAGATTTCATTGTTTCAACCCATTCAGCCATCTCCGAAGGTGATTTCTTCAAGTATCTATGAACCGTTGATCTAGATATCCCAAGCTTCTCAGCCACCTTTGTTTGACTAAATCCTTGTTTCAACAATTGCTGTATCTTCATGTACATTTCCCACTTATCCACCTTTACTAACCTCCACATGTAAAATATCAAACTATTTCATTTTACAGTGATAGGCTATTTTTATTTGCTGGTATATTTGGGTAAATAACTGTTTCATCAAATCAAGCGAAAACTGTACACTTTATTCTAGCAGTCACA
>NZ_BAAADJ010000042.1 GCF_039522365.1 Bacillus carboniphilus
ATTGATTACGGCCACTCGATTTTACCACCATTGACATTTTTTTTACCACTGCTCGCCAAGAAATTTACCACATGTTGTCACCACATTTACCAACCTTCAAAAAGCCCCACAGATTACTAGTTTAATAATCTGTAGGGCATTTCATTGTTAATTACTGTTGTTTTTAAAATAATCCATAATTATTTTTCTAGAGCCTTCAAAAATATCCTGTTCAGTCCATTCATGAGGAAAGGGTTCCTTTCCATAGATGTCTAGGAGCTTTTTCTTTAGTTCACAGGGAAACGGATACCAGTGCTTATACCCAGTCAAGTAATAGTAATCTTCTATTTTCATAAGGTCTTTCTCCGTCAACTCTGCCATATCAGACTTCCTTACCTAAACCATGGCGTTCCCGCATGGAAATCTCACCATCTATCAGAATTTGATAGGAATCATGGATGATGCGGTCTAAAATAGCTTCTGCAATGGTTTCATTCCCTAATTTGGTATGCCATCCGTTAGGATCGATCTGCGAACAGAAAATAGTTGACGCTACTTTATGGCGAGCTTCTGCGATTTCTAGTAGAATTGCTGCCTCATCAGTTGATAAATCTGTTAGTAGCCATTCATCGAGTATGAGTAAATCAACCTTCGTATATTTTTTGATGCATTTTCGATAACTTCCGTCCGCTGCTAATTTTGCGAGGGACAATTCATCTAGTAATTCTGGTAAACGAATGTATTTCACTTTATAGAATTGACGACAAGCAGATACTCCGAATGCACTAGCCAAAAATGATTTACCTGAACCAGTGGGTCCCTTCAATATGATATTGTGACTCTCATGGATATAGGAACCACTGGCAAGTTTAAGAATCAACTCTTTATCTAATCTTCTATCCTCGTAATATTGTATATCTTCAATACAGGCATTCGAGTTTATAAAAGTGGCTGATTTTATTAAACGTTGAAGTGTATTGCTCTTACGACGTGAATACTCTAAATCAACTAATAAAGATAACCGATCTTCAAAACTCATCTTTTGAAATTCTTTGTTCAATTCTTGCTCCTTATAGGCTTCCGCCATTCCACTTAATTTCATTTCATGTAATTTAGTTAACGTTTGGTCATTCATCATTTATTCGTTCCTCCGTAGTAATGTGCTCCACGTGTGAAGCCATAATTATTTTCGTTAATTTCTGTTTTCCGTTTCAGTTCTTGCTCGGCATCATTCTTTTTATTGCTCTTTAAAATGGTTTGAATACTTTTAACCGTTGGTCTTTTTGTCATAGAAATAATCATTTTACATGCACGTTCAATTTCATATTTTGTATAACGGCGTTCAGATTTTTTCAAAGAGAAGATGGACTGTAACGCCAGTTTTTCTGTTTGAGAAGTATCTAATATATATTTAACGACGTTCAATGTGGAAAGTCCGATACTTTCAGCCCATTCAAATGCAGCCTCTGGTGTCTGGTCCACAAATAACTTATGATTTTCTGGCATATGATCACGAATAGTAGATAATTGACCAAATTTCCCATATAATCGTTTATGAGATGCTACCCGCATATGATTGAAATACACTTCAACGAGATCTTCTGATAGTTTCACTTCGACTTGTCGATTGATATATTCATATGGAACTGAATAAAACATACTATCGACAGAGATGTGATAGTCAGGACGTACTTTCGCTGTTTTCCATTCAGACATTTTGTAAGGCGTTGATGGTAGAGGGGAAAGTGCGAATTTCTCCTCTTCTTCATATGCCGACAGACGACACCCTTTTTTTCGAGTAAACTGGCGTTCATTGAATTCATCTAATTTCTTCCAAACTTCTTCATTCAATTCATCGATACTAAAACAATGTGTATTTCTTAAGGCTGCAATGATCCATGTAGAGATGACATTCACCGAACCTTCTACACTTGCTTTATCCTTTGGAGTACGAACCCGAGCAGGCATGACCACAGTATTATAGTAGTCTGCCATTTCCCTATAAGTAGGATTTAAGACCAACTCGCGCGTGGTATGTTTCGTCACGCTTGCTTTTAGATTGTCCGGCACAATAATTTGTGTGCTACCACCAAAATGCTGATACGCACGGTTGTGTGCGGTAATCCAGGAATGTAAATCCATTGATAAGGTTGCTTCCGCATAAGAAAATTGACTGCATGGCAATGTCGCAACGAATACATATGCTTTAACTTTCTCCCCGGTATCTCTATCAATAATGAAGGAAGTGGACCCCGCCCAATCAACTTCCATTATTTCGCCAGGTTTTCTTCGAATACGTAAAGTAGCTTTATACTTATCTGCGTATCTACTGTAATGGCGTAAAAAACTTCGATAGGAGTAAGGAATCTTGTTGTTTGCTCGGCACTCTGCTTCATATTCATGATGTAAAAGAGAAAGAGTTACATTAGGCTTAGCTAACTCTTCATGAATATAATCAAAGTTCATTGGTTGTCGTCCTGAGCCCTCAAAAGTCTTCTCCGGAAAGAGAAATTCCTCAATCCACTTATCCGTCATTTCTTCACCTAAGGGACAAACCAATCCTTTCCTTTCAGCTAGACGGATAATCTCTGTTACTTTTTGACGAGAGTTACCAGTACTTGCAGCGATGCCTCTAAGACTGATTCCCTCATCGTGTAACTCCAATATCCTTTGATAATGGATCATATGAAAATACCTCCATATAAAAAAAGTCACACCCGTAGGTGTGCCTATTAATATATATAGGTAATATGTGGTAAACGCAAGGCGTTGTCTGGTAAATTCTTTGTCATTAGGTGGTAAAAACTATGTCAGAGATGGTACATTTCGATGGCCGTAATCA
>NZ_BAAADJ010000043.1 GCF_039522365.1 Bacillus carboniphilus
ATATATAGGTAATATGTGGTAAACGCAAGGCGTTGTCTGGTAAATTCTTTGTCATTAGGTGGTAAAAACTATGTCAGAGATGGTACATTTCGATGGCCGTAATCAACCAATTCCCAAATTTCTTTTTCTGTATCAGATACATTAGAATCAGGATTATACTGCCCCCATAAATCATAACTTTTTCTTCCATATAAAATAGTATCTATTTGACTTAAGAAATTATTGAACTCCATATCAGGATCCATAATACACCAATCTACTTCCCCTTTTGGTCCTTCAATAAATCCATCTAAAGTAACTGCTAAATCTAATAGTATTTTTCTCGGTTCTTGGTTCTTAACCATAATTCATCCTCCTTATGTTAGCGAACATTGAAAACAATACCTTCATTATATGTAGCTTGATCTGTTAGTAAGAAACTTCAACAAAAAAACGTTAACTAGTAAAAATAATTATTCTCCTAGCATAAACCCAATCACTTTGTTTCTATTAAGATCAACAAGTATAACTGGTGTACTAGCCAAAACGTTTTCTTTATCTTCAAAAGAAACAGAGAACACCTCTTTACCTTCATAACTTGTATTTAATAACTCATAATCTCCATTAACTATGATTTTAGTGACTGTTGCACTATTCCAATCTTCCTTGGCACTATCACTCCAACCTTTTTCTTTTATGAAGTTCCAAGCAGTTTTTCTAATGCTTGAATAATTGTCTCCAACGTCACTTTCTATATTTGTACAACCCATTATTAAAGCCATTAAAAAAAATGTACAGTAAATGATAAAAGTTTAAATCTGTTCATATCAGCCTCCTATATTAGTAGTCGAACTAAATATAATAAGGTTACATTATTTAACTAAACTGCTAAAGCTTACGTAATTTTATATAGTTTTTTAATAAACATAGATTACTTAGAGGAAAACCCCTTGTCTTAATAGAATATATCTATGAATAAAGGAGGAATGTGTTATGAGTATAACAATTGAATTTTTAGAGGTATTTAACAACTAGACTTATATTTAAAGGTGGAGATTTCAATAGGAATATCAATGGTTGATATTAAAGTATCTAAGGAAAAAAATGATTTTAAAGAGCGTGAACTAAAATTATTGGAAGTACTATTATTAAACTTGGCAGCACAAGCGAATGCCCAAACCATTAAAGAGGGTATGGCTATGAATCCATTAGAACGAAAAGAGAATGAATTATATAGCTATCAATTTGCTTGGCAAAAAGCTATAACCGAACATCAATATGATGAATTTATGGAAGCTGTTAGTAGAAGATATAATCAAGCATTTAAAATGTCGGAAATCAGCGACGTTAATATAGGTTTTCTTGAAAATTCCTATTTGCAAACAAAGTAAACGTGGGACTGCTTCTGGCAGTCCTTTTGTTGTGGCAATATTTTTTCCTCTTTTTTCACGGTTTTGCTACGTTAGTACAGCTAGATTAAGTGAATTATTACTACCACCAACTGGGTAAAGCCTTTTATTCTATTGTTAATATAAATGACTTCTTATCCAGTAAAGATAGACAATATTCTTGAGCGACGTATGGGATTCTTCTCTGTATCCATTCATGGTATTTTGGGTTATTTATATGGAAGCCAAATGCACCGAAAATCCCCAAAATAAATCCTGCACTTATCATTTGTTCATCCGCATCATCAATATCTCTTAATGATTTATATCCCTCTAAAACTTTCTTTCTAAGTTTTGTACTAAAGGAAGCAAGGGTAAGACCGATATCGAAAAGAAAATACCCATAACCTGAAAAACCAAAGTCAATGGGAATAACAGTATTCTTATGTACGATAATATTGCCACCTTGAAGATCTGCGTGAATGATACCCCAATTATCACGAGTCTTGCGCAAATCAGTAAAAACTGATTTTATATACTTCCTAGTATCTACAATTATGTCAAAGTGTTCGGAGGTGAATAAATTCTTTTGAATACCATATTGTAATCTCTCCGTTAAATCAGTGTACTTTTCCATATCATAGACCGGTCTAGTAAATGGTTGAGGAATAGTCCATTGGCTAGAAAAGTTATGCAATCGAGCTAATACACTCCCCACTTCATAGGCCAGTTCATCAGAGTTCAACTCATTTCCTGTGTAGGCTTCTCCTTCTACCCATGTAAGAAGGGTTGCTAATGAGCATATATTATTCGTTGAATCAATGATGGTGGAAACGAAACTTCCTAGCTTATTTTTTATGGGCTTTTGTATATGTAAACTGATCTGTTCGGCTATATTATCTAGCAATTCCATTTCTGCTTTTAAACCTTCAAGGGTATGCTGCACTCCTCGTAAATTAGGAGTAATAGGAATATGAATCCTTAGTAAATAGCTTTTATTATCGATGTAGTCTGTTATCTTTAGCGTAATGTTTTCATTATGTCTAATAAAGACAGAATTATATTTATATATACCGTACTGACTGAGAGCATTTTCAATCAGGTTTTTGTATTGGTTGTCCAAAGGTTTTCTCCTCATTTTAATGATATTGGTGTTACCCATTTTCATATCTCACTCGGTTAGCTCAACTTTAGAGCGGAAATAAGAGCTCAAATTGGACTGTATGTTATTTTTTTCTTCCTATATAAAGCAGCATTAAATACATAAGAAAACCCACATTACTTGTTTAATTAGCTTCCTCCCTCTTTAAATAAACATTAACATAATATTCCAAATTAAAGTACCTAACATCCCAAAAAATAAAAAAAAGGTCGTATCTATGGACGACCTTTCTGCAACAAAAACTATTCATAACCCCCGTTTGACTCTGGGAGCTTCTTGTACTCTTCTTTATTTGCCATTAGATTATGAATGAAGTCTTCCAGTTTTATCAAATTAAGTACGTCTTCGGGATAGTTACAATAACTTTTATAAGAATAGGATTTCGTTTCACCATTCATTTGTATCGTCCAATTTGAAATAGATTCAGGTTCCGACCCACATTCCTTTTCTTTTTCTAAATCTAATTCGCCCATTATGTCAATAGCAATCATTTTGTTGTATATTTCTTTCATCTCAACATCGGTAAAAGCAATTTCAGCTTCTACTGTACCAACAAGGACAAGATCCTTTATTACGATATCATTGAATGTATCTATAACTTGTTTTCCGTACGTACTGTATTTCAGACTGAAATTAAAATCACTTGGCATTCCTTTATTATCTCCGGATGACGCCTCATTAGAACATGCGGTAATCAAAGAAGATAAGAATATCAGGATAAAAACTAGCACTCTCTTACCCATAAAATCACCCCTTATGTAATGAGACGGTGGTACGAAAAATAAGTTTCTTAAGACCTCTTCCTCACATGTCTGAACCTTTAGTACAATTACTTTAAAAACTAATGACCTCTTCAACTAAAATAAGCTCACAAAGTTTTAATCCACTCATACCCACCTTGGACAAATTCCTTTTTTGGATTACTGTGTGGTGTATGTTCAAAAATAAAATTAACTTTTTCACATTGCTTTAAGAATTTTATTATGTGTTCAATTTTATACTGAGTCCCGTTTGTTTCATGACTAGGGTGCACTGGAATCCATATATATCTGTTGTTCTGAAAAGCTACATTATGTAAATGCACAACTCCTATATGTTTTTTCCACTTTTTTAAATATGTAAGTATTTGATCTCCTGTTGCCAATAAATAATCTCCAATATCTATGCATAATTTAATAGAATATTTGGCCCATAATTTTTCTGGAAACTGATCTAAATAGTCAATTCCTATCGGAGATTTCTTTGGTCCCAATTTAGGTTCACAAATAAAAGGTATAGAGTATTTTTCTTGCAATAAACTTAATCGCTGAAGACCTCTTTCGATTAAAAAGTTTACATTCTCCTTTTTGTCTTCATTTAAAAAATACGGAAAATGAACCAGAATATATTCCGCACCTAAACGTGACAAGCGCTCTGCTTCACGTTCTAGGCTTTCCCATGCATTTTCAGGTTCAACATTGACTTTCTGAATTAAATCATATTTACTTCCACTCCGGAAAAGAGGAGAATGGACACCAAATGGGACCTCTTTTTCTTTCCTTAGTTCTGAAAATGCTTGAAATGCTGCTTCATCAGGAAATTCACCAATTTCAATTAAGTCAATATCTTTCCAAAATAATTCTTCAAAACGATTGGGGTCTGATAAAATCGTGCTTCCTGAAACGCCATATTTATGACTCATCCTATTTCTCCTTTATCAACTGCCCAGTTCATTATTTCTAATAATCTATCAAAGGAATTGATCTCTGCATATGGCTTTATCTCGGTATCATTTTTGATCATATGAGGATTGAACCAAATGCCCTTTATATTGGCATTTTGACAACCACCAATATCCTTTTCTATATCATCTCCAACGAATAATGCATCTTCCGGCTGGACATTAAGCTTATTTAATGCTAAATCAAATATACGTTTGTCAGGTTTACTAAATCCAACTTCTTCAGAAATAATAATAATATCAAAACAATCATCTAAATTAGTGTTAATGATTTTTGCTTTCTGTCTTTGAGTTGAACCGTTTGTTATAATGGCAACCTTCACTTGCCTCTTTATAGTATTTACGATATCTATAATATTTGGGTTTATGGAAAAACAAGCAGGAAAGTGATCATTCCAAAATTCTTGAATAGAATTCCGTGGCAGTCTATTATTCGGTGGAAATTCATCAAAAAATGATTCCAAAACTTTAGTTTTATCACCATCACCATAGCTTCTTTTATCATATTCCTTGAACCTTTGCAGCATTTCAGTTATGGCTGAATGTGTAACATCCTCATAACATCTTTCTAAAATCATAAAAAACATTCGATCTACTGCCTTATCCCTATTAAGTAATGTATCATCTAGATCAAATAGCATTGCTTTGCAAGATTCCAAGTTATTTCGAACCCTCCTTCTTGACTCCTATTTTTTATTGTTCTTATCTTTTTCCAACTGAATTGTCCCGATTATAATAAAGTAGATCACGCTTAACATTTGAAGAGTAAACTGGAAATATATCCATTTATAATTTGGTTCAACACTCGATGAAAGACTAAAGTAAAGATAGAGTAATGAAAATATAAAACAAATAATCCCGCCAAATAATAAGATATACCCTCTCATTAAAGTCACTCCTTGTTTCGTTAACGAGCAGACTTCCTCAACAACCCTGAACTAATATAACAATAACTTCCACAAAAAAAGCGTTAATCCTTTAATTAGATCAACGCCCCCGTTAGCAATGCCTTCTTTATCTCCATAAGAAATAATTAGCGTCTTCCCAAACTAATGAAGTATCTTCGTCAAAGATAATTCCTTTAAGCCGTGTTGCAGCTAATATTTCTCTCCAATTTTGTTTGGCAAAGAAAACCGCAGAAACTTCATCAAAATAACAAGTAAACAAAAAGTCTTCATTTTCATCGCTAATCATAATAATTTCAGAACATATAGAGATAATCGTTTCTATTGTTATATCTTATAACTATAAACCGCTATGTTTTATTACGCTTCGTATTTTTATCATCAAAAGCTATTTCAATAGTAAATAGAAATAGGGCGATCAGGATTTTTATGGAAAACGGAATAGTGATACTGCTCATAAATTCATCGATTGTAAATAATAAGAGCAAAGAAAAAGTGCAGTAAATGATCATTCGTGTGAAAAACAACTTCAGTTTTCCTGATATGAAATGTGTGGATAACCTAACAAAGACGTCAGAAAATATATCAGTCACGAAACCTGCGAGGAAGTAGGATAAAACAAATATTAAAAGCGAATAAAAAGAATCATATTTCACTCCTAATAAACTAAATATCCCTGCAAACCCAAAATAAAAAATCCCTAAGACCAATGAAACAGAAAAAATAACAAGAAATATGATTGCCGTGATCACAATTACCTTTGTAAATAATTTTATGTCTCGAAAAGAACTATTATCACTCACCCAATTCTCCCCTCTCCCCAAAGCGATACTCCGTGAAATGCTCATCTTCGTTTAGACCGTTAGTACTCTATAAAAAATATCCTTGACTCAATAAAAAACAAATTGGTGATAATTAACATTATACACGAAGCCTTCATGTGTTTTTTGTAGAGTTGCACTAAGTATTACAATTCGTAAACTCAATCTTATAAATGAGTTGTCCATGCAAAATAAAAGACGCCTTCTTTTTAAAGAGAAGCGTCCGATTGTAGTATAAAATTATCCCCTATTACTTCTTTAAGTTAAAATAGTTTATACTTACCTTTCTAGGATTATTATTCTTTTAGCATTGAATACTTCCTTAAAGCTTTATAGAAGCTGCCACCCAACAAAATAGCCAATAGTGCGGGAGTTAACTTCAAAAGGACAAATGGAGTTTCAAATATAAATGCTTTCCAGAATAATGCACCTTTCATACCCCAAAGACCTTCATGATATAATGCAGAATCCTTGTAGAGCATAAAAGAATAAGCCAAACACAGCATACTCAACCAAAATGAATAACTCATTAATCTTTTATAATATTGCCCCTTTGATTGGCGATCCGAGAAGATTTCATTTTGATTATCATCTTCTTTTTGCCAATACCGTATTCCACTAAACCAGGACCCCTTTATATAGTTCCAACCGAAATCCTCATATATCATTTTGTATTCCACGAAATTCTTCTTAGGTAAATAATCTTGATAATCAAGTCGCATAACATATCTCTTGTCAGTTTTTTCGAAAGTGTATATTCCGAATCCACTTATATTTGTACATCGATAGCCTTTTTGTAATTGCTCGTTCAGCCATTGTTCTTCTTTTTCAATATTAAAAAATACCTTATACCTCTTCATTTGATTCACTTCCTTCATACAAGGATAGAATATGCAATAACCTTTCTTGTTCCATTTTCAAAATGTCACTTCCTTCTGTAGTTATCATATAAATCTTTCTTCTACCTGAATTTCCAACTTCTTCAATCCAGCCATGTTTATTCAAGTTTTCAATCGCACCGTATAATGTCCCTGCTGCTAAACTAACGGTACCATTACTTATTTTTTCTATCTTTTGCATTGCAGCATAGCCGTGAAGTGGCTCACGTAGAGCTAATAAAATATAATGCATGGTTTCAGACAGCGGCAATAATTTATGTTTCATACTCTCACCTTCCTATTCAGCTCGACTATATAGTTCAACTTAATAATAATTTATTACAGTTCAACTGAATAGTCAACAGCAATTTTAAAATTCATCGAGGAACTTAAAGTAGAACCTTATAATTAGCTAAAAATCCAATAATTTAATTGTGTCCGAATTTTTCTAATAATGCTACTATTTATATGTAACATTTTACGGAAGGAGTGATTTCGTTGTCTAAAAGCACAAAAGAAAAAGCTATTGTTAAAGATAATAAGCGCACCATTCAATATTGTTTGGTATCTATTTAATAGTAAATGGTTTTTTTCTCACAAATTTAATCTATGGGGAATGGAAGGTTTGCATATATTTTAAAACTCTTTAATTAGGGCATCCTTGCTTGATATGGAATTTAAATTCAGGGAAATCTTACGCAAAAGATGAGGGATATACATGTTAAATAATGAAATGACAGCAAAATTAAAAATAAAATATCCAATTATACAGGCTCCAATGGCAGGTGGAGTCACAACTTCTGAATTAGTCTCTGAGGTTTCAAATAGTGGTGGTCTAGGAATGATAGGTGCAGGTTATATGACCCCTATTCAAATTAGAAAGCAAATAAGAGAGTTAAAGACCCTAACCTCAAATCCTTTTGGTATAAATCTATTTGTACCCAATGAGTTTGAGGTTATAAATGATGACATTCAATCAGCTAATCGGTTATTAAACCCTATTCGTGAACAACTAAATTTACCTCCAAAAGATCGTTTAGAAATTCCTGATTTTACTACTGTCTATGAAACATTTATTGAACAAGTGAAGGTGGTAATTGAAGAAAATGTCCCGATCTGTTCTTTTACATTTGGCATTCCATCAAAAAAAGTGATTTCTGAGTTGAAAAAATCTGACATAATACTAATAGGAACAGCAACGACTGTTAGAGAAGCAGTTGAAAATGAGAAAGCAGGAATGGATATTGTTGTTGTTCAAGGTAGTGAAGCAGGTGGACATCGAGGGAACTTTATAGATAATGATTACAAAGACAATTTAGTCGGTTCAATGTCTTTAATTCCACAGGTCGTTGACAATGTAAGTATACCAGTCATAGCTGCTGGAGGAATTATGGATGGACGAGGATTGATGGCTTCAATCTGCTTAGGTGCAAAGGGTGTACAAATGGGGACAGCTTTCTTGACTTGTATTGAAAGTGGAGCAAATAAAGCACATAAAGATACAATTCTGAATGTTACGGAGGAAGATACAAGATTAACTCGCTCATTTTCAGGTAAATGGGCAAGAGGAATAACAAATAATTTCATTTTGGGTATGCAGACCCACGAATCATATTTACCTGAATTCCCCGTTCAGAACACATTAACCCAGGATATTAGAAAAGTCGCAGCTTCAAAGAATAATAAAGAATTTATGTCACTCTGGTCTGGCCAAAGCCCCAGATTAGCTAAACAGCAAACTGTTAAAAAATTAATAAATAATATAATGTCAGATGCAGAAAAAATAAAAACAAATATGTGATTAAGGAGCAAAATTTGCTCCTTTTTATAATTGCATTTTTAATCAGTTGAGTAGAAGACTGACCGTTATATTCCCCCATCCAACGAGAATAAGTTATAGGATAATTTATTAGTCTTAAGTATTTACTTTTATATGGCGAAAATTATAAATCAACTACAGAGATCTGTTGTTTTGGCTGGTGTTCCTTAAATTATATTATGCAATCCAAAATGCTGTTTATTGGGGTATATTTTCGGCATAAAAGTAGGGATGGAATACCAGCTGAATTCTCTATAGTCAACCCTATTTAGATTAAACACTTGTTAAACAAACGCACCCGTTAATCAAAAACTTAATATTCCGACATTAAACTAACTATCAATGTGATATATACCAAATGAAGATACTTTATTATTTTTAAATTCAAACCACAGATTA